>NZ_JAAEJX010000006.1:0-85396 GCF_036858155.1 Candidatus Liberibacter brunswickensis
GGTAAGGAACCAAAGTATTGATAACCTCATTTGCAAATTTAGCTTGGGCTTTACCTCTTTTCCGTGGGTGCTCTTCTTTGTAAGCCTCATATGCAGAATTTGCCAATCTGCCCATCTGTCTAGGAGCAGAACCCAAGATATCCCACTTAATATCGTTTTCCCCTAGGGGAGACCACCTTTGATAATGCGTGATTGCGTTCAAAATCGCTTTTGCATATTCCATCGGATCGGTATAATCAAACCTTGGTTCTTTGCCAGAAATCAAAGGAATGAGAACGTTCCTTATTAATTCGTCACCTACTAAACTAATAGCGGTGAATTTAGCCCTATATACATTGGCAGATAATCCCCCTCCTCCACCAACCATGGTGTTAGGAGCTTCTATCAAATGCATTCGCAAAAAAGATATCGGCATAATCAGGAATTGAAACGCCAAGCGTAATATATTTCCTCCTAATCCTCTGCCAGCTGCCCATTTAGTATCTTGCATCGTAGCTCCTACTGAACCTCTGACATGTTCTTGCACCGTAGACCAGAAGACAATATAGAGCTTTGAATAGGTTAAAGTATGCCATCCAAATTAAGACTTACCCCTTTTGTCACAAAAGAACGAACACGACATGGGAAGATTATTTATTACTTTCGAAGAAATAAAGGAAATCGAATACGTTTGCCTAATGCTTATGGAACTAAAGAGTTTATGGATGCGCTTACGCCGATGATTTACTTGGACGAATTAAGCCAAAAAACGCGCCAGAAGCGAAAGGAACGCTTAAATGGGCTATTAATAAATACCGCTTAGGCACTCACTTCCAATCATTAAATTATACAACAAGGATAGTTAATATATACATGCATATTATAGAAAATTCTGGATCTATTGCATTATCAAAAATAACACGCAGAGACATACAAAATTCAGTTGACAAAAGGGCAAAAAAGCCCTCAATTGCTATTTCTTTTTTGAATGCTATCTCTCCTGTATTCAGATGGGCAGAAGAAAGTGATTACATTAAACTAAATCCCGTGATTGGGGTACGAAGACCTGTACTTCGCACTTTAGGTCATCATACGTGGACAATGGAACAAGTGAAACAATTCCGTAATTATCATCCTATAAATTCAATGGCGAGATTAGCTTTAGAACTAATGTTATTCTTAGGATTTCGAAGATCTGATGTAATCAAAATAGGCAAAAAACATGTTAAAGATAATGTTTTATCTATCTATACACAGAAGACGGACAAGCAAGTTCATGTTCCTATTTTTGAAGATTTACAAAAGTGTTTAGATGCGGTTGGCAAAGATGGTGATACATTTTTGCTTACCGCTCATAATAAACCCTTTTCCTCATCAGGATCTTTTGGTAATTGGTTTAGAGATAGAGGCAAAGAAGCTGGATTATCAGATAAATGCCGAGCTCATGGATTAAGGAAAGCGGGAGCAACAATAGCGGCTAATTCGGGGGCTAGTCCTCATGAATTGATGGCTATGTACGGATGGTCAAAGATGGAAATGGCAGAGTGATATACAAGAGGAGTCAATGCTAAAAAACTAGCTTATAATACAGCTAAAATGATAGCTAATTCAGTAAAAAAGGTTAGGCATTTTGATTCCTAAGCACTTGATTCTACGTATTTATATTTTACTAGGGACTTTGCCTAACTTGAATGTAAGGTATTGACTATACGGTTCTTTTCTTCTATTGTCGGATGCACCAACAAAGATGTAATATATTTATTATTAATATTATTTGTATCAACCAAAGTGAATTAATGCAAATAAAAATTATATTAGGCCTATATAGACAAATTAAATCCCAATATAGAAAAAATCTAAAAAACTGTGTAAAGTAATCAATGCCGCAAATTATTTCTATTACAGATTCAAATGCCTTACAAAAAGCATGTGAATTCTTAGATGCTGGTCTACCTATAGCGATTCCAACCGAAACTGTTTATGGTTTAGCTGTAGATGCTAGAAATCCTTCAGCTATTCGCCGTCTTTATGAAATTAAAAAACGCCCAACTATAAATCCTCTTATATGCCATGCAAGTAGCATACCTATGATAGAGAAATATGTGCATATCGATTACCTATCTTTTAATTTAGCAAAATTATTTTGGCCAGGGCCTCTAACTATTGTACTAGATCTTTTAGAAAAAAATGATATCCATCCATTGGCTACGGCTAACCTTAAAACAGCTTGTTTTCGTATTCCTTGTGGATTTTCGAAAAAGCTTATTAATGCCTATGGCCATCCTTTAACAATGCCATCTGCTAATATATCTGGTCAAATCAGCATAACCAATATAAAACATATTTTATCTTCTCCTATTAGTAAGGAAATACCCCTTATAATTGATGGAGGAATTTCTAAAATTGGCCTAGAATCGACAATTATTAAAGTTAAATGTGACAAAAGAATCCAAGTTTTACGCCCCGGAGGACTAGAAATTGAAAGAATTAAAAAAGCTATTAACAAAGAATTAGAGTATTTTGAAGAGATATCTAATCCTCAATCTCCAGGAATGTTAACATCACACTACGCGCCACAATGCTGCGTAAGATTAAGAGCTACACATGTCAATCCCGGAGAGGCTTTAATAAGTTTTGGCAACTTCCAAATTAAAAATATTGAGAATGCCATTATATCACTTAATTTAAGCAAAAAAGGAAAATTACAAGAAGCCGCATTTAATCTTTTCAATTATATGAAAACGGCTGATGACAGTGGTGCCAGTTCTATTGCATTTAGTCCTATACCAAACCATGGATTAGGTATAGCTATCAACAATAGATTAGAAAGAGCAGCTGCACCACGAAATTAATCTGGAAAGGAACAGAATGAGTACATTATCCCCTAATATTATCCAAAGATTTATATCTATTGTTGGGTCTGATGGCATATTGGATGAACAAAAGCTCATATCTCCTTATCTTAAAGAAGAAAGAAATTTATATAACGGAACATCTCCTCTAGTGCTATTACCATCTTGTACGAATGAAGTATCCAAAATTTTAAAGTTAGCTTCAGAGACAAGTACATCAATTACTCCTCAAGGAGGAAACACAGGGCTTGTTGGCGGACAAATACCACGCACAAATAAACAAGATATCATTTTATCAATAAAACGTATGAACAGAATCAGAGACATTGATTTAATAGGCAACACAATTGCAGTTGACGCTGGTATTAATCTATTAAAAGTTCGAGAAATTGCAAAAAAAAACAATAAATTATTCCCTCTTTCTCTTCCATCAGAAAAATTATGCCAAATTGGTGGAAATCTTGCAACCAATGCAGGAGGAACTGCCGTATTATCCTATGGTAATATAAGAAATCTCTGTTTAGGAATAGAAGCTGTTCTTCCCAATGGTGAAATTTGGAATGGAATGCGTAAACTTATAAAAGACAATAGCTGTTATGATATACGAGACCTATTCATAGGATCAGAAGGAACTCTTGGTATTATTACAGGTGCTGTACTTAGATTATTCCCTTATCCAAAAGATAAACAAATTGCATTTATCGCAATAAAATCTTTAGAACATGCTATTAAACTATTACAACTAACCCAAAAAATCGCAGGGAATATGGTCACTGCTTTTGAATTAATTTCCGATTTCATACTAAGACTAGTTATAAAGCATATTCCAAATAATTTTCCTGTTTTATCAAAATCATATCCTTGGTATATATTATTAGAAATATCTTCTTCAGAAACAAAAGAAATAGCTAATTTAATAGCAGGTAATATATTAGAAACAGGATTAAAACAAAATTTAATTAATGAATGGATATTATCATCTTCAGAAGAGGAAAAAAATGCACTATGGAGACTACGAAACAGTATTCCCTTAGCTCAAAAAAAGGAAGGAAGATCTGTCAAACATGATATTTCAGTTCCTATAGGACAAATACCATCTTTCCTAAGAGAAGTAGAAAAATCTGTCTTATCTATTTTCCCTAAAACGCGTATAGGTTTATTCGGCCATATAGGCGATGGAAATATTCACTTCAATGTATTTCCCCCTGCTGATGAAAATCAAGAGGAATTCTTATCTAGATATTGGCATGAAATAAATAATATCGTTTATTCAATAGTATTATCTTATAAAGGATCAATTGCTGCTGAACACGGAATTGGACAATTACATAAAAAAAGATTAGGCAGCATCCTAGAAAAAACAGAAATAAAGTTGATGAAAAAAATAAAAGAATCATTTGATCCAGCTGGAATAATGAATCCAGGAAAGTTTATTTGATATAAAATATTCATATAAAAAATCATAATTAACTTATGACTATACCCAACCGCAATAGATGATTTAATATTAACTTAATAACTTATTTTAGAAGAAAATTATCAATTATCATAAAGTTCTAGATAACAACATAAACAAACTAATAAAATAATAATTATTTACAACTACAACAAAGTTCTAGAACGAATGGCTTCAAAAATAGTCCCATCATCAAGATAATCCAAATCACTACCTATAGGAATACCGTAAGATAATCTAGTAATTTTAATATCTACTCCTTTAAGTTTATCAATAATATAATGAGAAGTTGTTTGCCCTTCAATCGTAGCACTAATAGCAAGAATTAATTCTCTAATATCTTTAACTTTGATTCTTTCTATCAAAGACTTTATTCCAATATCTTCTGGACCAATTCTATCAAGAGGAGAAAGAGTTCCTCCAAGCACGTGATAAAGAGCATTCAATGCCTTAGCACGTTCTAAAGCCCATAAATCAGAAACATCTTCTACAACTATAATCAGTGAATTATCACGTTTATGATCTAAGCATATAATACAAGGATCTGTAGTATCAATGTTCCCACAAATAGAGCACAGACGAACTTTGTTATATATATTGACCATAGCATCTGCTAACGGACCTAATAATTTATCTTTTTTTTTTACCAAATGCAAAGTAGCCCTCCTAGCAGAACGAGGGCCAAATCCTGGGATACGCGCTAACATTTTAATAAGATTTTCAATTTCTATACCTGTTACTTTTTTTGTCATATAGGATACCAACTCCAATAAAGAGAAAAAATTTTATATATTACAATTTAAAATTGTTGATAATGTTTTCCCTATATTTTTGTAAAACCTATTAATATTATTTTTAAAAACAAAATATGAATACCATAAAAAATAATCTTCCATATAAATTTTAAAAATATTAATATCTTACTAAAAAGGAAACTTAAAATCAGAAGGAATAGGCAATCCAGCTGTTACCTCTTGAGTCTTTGTAGCAACAAGATCTTCTATTTTTTTATAAGCATCACTATGAGCTGCAACTATTAGATCTTCTAATATTTCAACATTTTCCTTACATAACAAAGAACTGTCAATTTTAACTTCTTTAAGCATATTTTTTCCATTCAAACGAATACTAACCATACCCCCTCCAGCATTGCCTTCTGCTTCTAAAACAACAATGGATTCCTTCATTTTATCTATTTTACTTTGTATTTCTTTAAATTGACCCATCATTTTCATTATATTACTCATTAGTAAAATTCCTTCATTACTTACTATATATATTATATCAATTTTTATTATTTTAAATTATCAACAGAACGCATACAAACAATTTTAGCCTCTGGGAAGATAGTACGAATTGCTTGAAGATCTGCATCAATATCAAAATTTTCACAATATTCTCCTAAAGAAAATATTATTTTCCAATCTTTGCCAGTCCAATTTTTAAGCTTTATAACAAGGTTTTCAATAAAATTATCAGGAGATTTTTCCGTAAAGGATACTTCTAATTTCCCTTGTTCAAAAGAAGTAATATTCAAAACACTCTGCAACATATACTTCATTTTATAATCATCATTCTCCTCACATAAATCGATTAATCTTTTTTTATATGAAGTACGCGAACTTAATTTCACATTCAATATATCTCGTTTTGCAATAATATTATTTTCAGTTGAAGCAAAACATTTATCGGAATATATACTTTTCTGTATTGGACTGTTCCCAATAACAATAGAAGAAGAGTTTAAATCATCAGTTTTTTTTTTTTATTTTCTTCCATAATATAACGAGCAACATCTTCTGGAGAAGGCAAATTAACAGAGTGTGCTAAACGTATTAAAACCATTTCAACTGCTTCCATAGGACGAGAAAAACTTTCTATCTCAGAAACACCTTTCAAAATCATTTGCCAGAAACGAGAAAGAAAAGTAGTAGATATCTCTTTTGAATATTCCAATGCTCGTGAATTTTCAGTTTCACTATATATCAAATTATCTGCCATTTCTGGAATGTATTTAATTCTCGTAACCAGATGAGTGAAATCAGCAAGATCATGAAGAACAACAGAAGGATTTACACCAGAATTATACTGCGAAGAAAATTCTTGCAAAGCATTTGCAATATCCCCTTTTATCAAATAATCAAATAAATCCATCGTTCTATTTCGATCAGCAAGTGCAAGCATTGAATGCACACTAGAAACAACAATCTTATCACCACATCGGGCAATAGCCTGATCTAATAAAGACAATCCATCACGTGCTGATCCATCAGATGCTCGTGCGATCATTACAATAGCTTCATGATCAAATTTTATTGATTCTCTATCCAAAATTTTTGTAAATAATTCAATGATCTCTTTGATAGAGATACGATGCAAATCAAAACGCTGACATCTTGAAAGAACTGTTATTGGAACTTTACGAATTTCTGTGGTAGCAAATATAAATTTTACGTGAGGAGGCGGCTCTTCAAGGGTTTTTAAAAGACAATTAAAAGCGGATGTCGACAACATTTGTACTTCATCCATGATATAAATCTTAAACCTTGCAGAAATAGGTTTATAATAAATTTGATTAATTATTTCACGAACATCATCAACACTTGTATGAGAAGCAGCATCTAATTCAATTACATCAACATGACTTCCGCGAATTATTGATTTACAATGATCTCCAAAACACTCAAATTCTACCGTAGGAACATTTATATAATCTGTTTTATAATTCAAAGATCGAGCAATAATGCGGGCAGTTGTTGTCTTCCCAACACCTCTTGTTCCAGATAACATATAAGATTGTGCTATGCGACCAGATTTAAAAGCATTACTCAGAGTCTTAATCATAGCTTTTTGACCTATCATATCCGCAAAACTATGCGGACGATACTTTCTCGCTAAAACACAATAATGATCTTCGAATGTAGACAAGGGGAAACTCTCTCATAGTTTTAATAAAATCTAAAAACTTAATACGAGAGGCTGAAAAAACGACCCACCATAACATTGCTAGAGCTGCTTCTTTCCAGACCTGACTCGATTTACAAGAATAGCGTTCACTTCCCAGCCTCCCAACAAGATTATCAGGCATCTTATTATAAAACACAAGCCATATATACAACTATCGTATTATAAATTCTTAATTTTAATTTCTGACAAAACATCTCGGTTACAAAGAATACTTTCTAGTGGAAGAAAAACTACTGGCTAATTACATATTAACATTTATACTATTCCCTATTCAATGTATTATTTCTTCCTATAAATAATATATCATGCTCAATCATGATGGGAAACAACCTATATATGAGAAAATATATGCCTAAAATATTGCAAAATTTTCTTGTTTTTACGTTAATAATATATTTTTATTCATCTCCGATTCCTGGTTACTCTCAGAGAGTACAATTATTTGAAAAAAAATCCCTCCCTCGTTTTGTTACAATTAAATCTAGCCGTGCTAATTCCCGTGTAGGACCAGGGATGATATATGCTATTGTTTGCACATACTTAACAAGAGGACTTCCAGTCGAAATTATTAATGAATATGAAAATTGGAGACAAATTCGCGATTTTGATGGTACCATTGGGTGGATTAATAAAAGTTTACTATCCAACAAGCGCTCTGCTATCGTTTCTCCATGGGAGCGTAAAACTAACAAATACGTCAATATATATAAAAAACCAGAAATACAATCAATTATTTTGGCTAAAGTAGAACCTGGAGTTTTACTAACAATAAACGAGTGTTCAGGACAATGGTGTTTCGTATATAACACCGATATAGAAGGATGGGTTAAGCAAAAAAAAATTTGGGGAACATATCCAGGTGAAATATTCAAATAGATAAAAAATCCATAAAAAATTATTTATAATTATTGAAACGTATGTATATATCGTTCATGCTATACAATTAAAGGAAAAATTAGATTTGTAGAATTTTATAAATATTTTTATTATATAATAATTTTAAATATAATTCAGTACTAGGTAAAACCTTATATGAAAGATCTAAAGAATGGAAGACGTTCTTGTTATCATTCCAGCTCGCATAAAATCAACGAGATTACCTAGAAAAATCCTTGCAGATATAAATGGAATCCCTATGATACTGCACACTGCAATCCGTGCACGCGAAGCAAATATTGGGCGTGTAATAATTGCTGTTGACGACAAAGAAACAAATGAAGCTTTGTTACTAGCAGGGTTCAAAACGGTAATGACGCATACAAGTCATAAATCAGGATCTGATCGTATATTTGAAGCGTTAAATATTATAGATCCAGGAAGAAAAGTCAAAATAGTTATAAATATTCAAGCAGATATTCCAAATATAGAACCTAAGATTATATCTTCTGTACTAATACCTCTACGCAATCCTAAAGTTGATATAGGAACTCTAGCAATAAAAATCCACAATAGCAAAGAGCAAGATGATCCTGACGTTGTAAAAATAGTGGCTTCTCCTTCTGAAAATGAATGTCTTCGTGCACTATATTTTACACGTACTAAAACTCCATATGGAATAGGACCATTTTATAAACACATAGGCATGTATGCTTATAGACGAGATGCATTGAAATGTTTTACTCAATTACCTCCTTCTATTTTAGAAAAGAGAGAATCTCTAGAACAATTACGAGCTTTAGAAAATAATATGCGCATTGATTTGAAAATAGTGCGATCAAATGCAATTAGCGTCGATAATGCAGATGATCTAGAAAAAGCAAGAACTTTAATCTTTTATGACAATTATAAATATTTGTTATAAAAACAACGTTTTTAAAATAAGCATTTTAAAAATAGAATATCTAAGAAAAGTAAACGTCGTAAACATGAATAATCAAATATAAAATGCTTGATGATTAGAAATACTAATAAATGTTGCCTTTTGGTTTAGAGAATCAAAAACCGATCTATCCGTTCCTGTCATGAAAATTTGACTCCCAATATCAGTAATAATACGAAATAATGAATTTCGTCTATCTTCATCAAGATGCGCTGAAATTTCATCTAGTAACAATATAGGGGCAAAACCAGTTGTATTAGATATTAAACGTGCATGCGCTAGAAAAATACCTATCAAAACAATCTTTTGTTCTCCAGTAGAACCATGAGATATATTGATAGCTTTGTCACAATAATCAACAATCAAATCACAACGATGAGGTCCTACTAAAGTACGCTTTGCAATAGCATCTATTTTACGTCCATCAAAAAGTTTTTTTACATACTCTTCTATCAAATTAGAATAAGATTTATTAAATGATCTATCAAAGAATCCTTTTATACTTAATTCAATATGAGGAAATTTTTCTTTTTGTACATATTCCGTTATTAAAGAAGAAAGATTATTAATCATGTTCACACGAGCAATATTTATTTCTATCCCTAGTGTTGCCATTTTCAATTCAATACTACTACACCACGATGGGTCATAATATCCTTCCGATAATAAACGATTGCGTCCACGCATCAAACGATCAAAATCAATCATACGACGCCTATGTCTTGGATCAATCGCAAAAACCATTCTATCAAGAAAACGACGTCTTTCTATAACATGACCGCTAAAAATCCGATCCATAGAAGGAACAAGCCAACTAATTCTAAGATGAGAATTCAATTCGTCTATAACACGTATTACAAAATCATTTATCTGTAAAGATCGTATATTTCTATCGTCTTTTGTTTCTAGTTTTATAGATATATCTGCCAATCCTTCCATTCCTTCTATACTTGCAAAAGTAGAAAAGGAGGAAGATCCAATACGAGTTATATCAGAATAAGATGCACGGCGTAGTCCTCGACCAGGAGATAAGAATGATATAGCTTCTAAAATATTGGTTTTCCCTGCTCCATTATCTCCAAAAAAAATAGTATTTTGAGAATCAAATACTAAACGTAAAGAATCGTAATTGCGAAATTCATTAATATTCAAACACTTAATTTTAGTTTTATTATTCATAATCTAATTAACTATAGGAGGAAATTATATCGTACAGTAAAAATAGATTTAGCAACAAATATATTTTTAGAAATTATCCTTAATGATAAGAAATACCCTTTTCTTTCAATACTTGAAGTACTATTTTCGATGCCATCTGACCTGCTGGTTTTTTTGTACTAATATAAGCCCACAAATCATTAAAACCATGTAACATAGCACGACGCTGTAAAGTATCCTGAGACAGCCTTTCAATCCAACGCGCCAATGCTTCTGAACGAATCATGTTATTAAAGTATTCAGGAACTAGAGGATAATCAACAATAAGATTAGGTAAAGAAGCAGTCCATGTTTTGATATAAAAACTCAAAAGATTAACAATACAATCTGATTTATAAACAGCGACCATAGGAATTCCACATAATGCCAATTCCAAAACAACTGTTCCAGATACAGCTATTGCAGCATCACATTCTATAAAAGCCTTTTCCTTTTTGTCTGTATCAACAATAATTTCAGGAGGTATATCCCATTTTGATACTATCCGACTTACAAGATTTTTCTGCGATGGTAATGTAACTAATGAAAATTTCATAGAAGGATCTCTCTTAATAAGAAACAACATAGATTGTTCAAAAAATGGCAAAATTTTAGAAATTTCTTTAGCTCGAGATCCAGGCAATAAGAGTATTGTTTTATGTTCAGAATGAGTATTGTGATTTTTATTTTTCTGACTATATATTTTCAATACCGAAGAATTACTACTAAGAGGATGACCTACATAAGCAGTAGGAGGTCCATCTAACTTCTTCATGACCTCTTTTTCAAAAGGAAGGATAGACAAAACTTGATCAACATATTTACGCATCTCATATGCACGATTTTCGCGCCATGCCCAAACACTTGGACAAACATAATTAATAATAGGAATATTTGGTATTTTCTTTCGAACCCTTTTTGCTACACGATGAGTAAAATCAGGATTATCAACAATCAATAAAACATCTGGTTTGGAAGAAACGATCAATTCCACAGTCTGATTAATACGTAAAATAAACCGTGGCAAATGTTTAATAACTTGCATAAATCCAATTACTGACAATTCAGAAAAGTCAAATAAAGAAACAAGTCCTTCTTTTCGCAGAGCATCACCTCCAACTCCTATGAGATGGACAGGACAATTTACAATTTCTTTGAGATATTTTATCAAATCACCAGCGAGAAGATCTCCTGATATTTCACCGACAACAACAGCAACCTTAAGACAACTCATATTGAAAATTCACGATCTATACCAATGACAAAAATTCCTTTCTCATCTGAATGTTTTTTTACAAGTTCCTTTTCCAAAATAAGAGATTTCCCAGCCTCTAAAGCAATACCAGAAAGACCTGCCCTAATCACATTTTGCACTGTTTTTTCTCCAATAGAAGGCAAATCAGCTCTCATATCTTGTTGTGATTTACACATTTTAACTAATACTCCGGACATACCTGGAATAATCTTTCCATTGTCTCTGCAATCCACAATACGCTGTAACATATAATCAGTCCCTTCAACGCCTTCTAAAGCTACAACTCTACCTCCAATACTAATAGCAGATTGTCCAATCTCAAGCTCAGATAAAGCCTCTGCTGATTTCATAGCAACAAATATATCTCGTCTACTATCTTTACTTGGAACGCAAATACCTAAAGAACCTTTTTCTGCTAATAAGTCCGGAATAATTTCATGTGCTCCAATTACACTTACCCCATAACTCTCAAGGAAATTAATAATCGAATTGAGGAGAGAGGCATCACCCCCCGAGACTAGTTGCCATATCATCTTTGAAATTCTAAACGAATCCTTAATGGAAAAACATAAGTCTCTCACACTAGGACGAATACTTATAGCTCCCGCTACAACAATACGACCTATATTATACTGCAGTAAAATTGATCGCAAAACACAAAAATCACCTAATGGCAATTCTTGACATTCAAAACCTTTCCAATCAAAAGAACATTCATTTAAAATTGATGCAATAACAGGTTCATCATTTTTTAACCTAGCAGCCTTAGCAACATAATAAGGCAACATACCAGAACCGGCAATGATAAGAAGACGTTTCACATATAATCCTATTTTCTCGAACGTTCCCAAATAGAAAGAGGACGCTTGCGATCAGACAAAATAAAGTCTACTATATCCAAAACTTCAGGCGAATTGTAGTTTTGTTTTCGAATAGTCTCTGCATTACTGTATATAGAATCACCTTGTTGAAAAATATGTTTATATACAGACCGAACGAGATGTATAGTGTTTCTACTAAAACCAGCACGTCTCATTGCTACAATATTAATCCCCCTAATTACTCCTGGATTCCCACTCAACATACCATAAGGCGTAACATCATAAGTAACACCTGAAATTCCACCAATAAAGGCATATTTTCCAATATGAACAAATTGATGAACAGCCGCACCTCCCCCAAAAACCACTCCATCGTCAACAGTAACATGTCCTGCAAGCATTACATTATTAGATAAAACTATACTGCTTCCAAGCTTACAATCATGACCAACATGCGAATTAGCCAAAAAGAAATTACCATCACCTATAACAGTTTTACCACCATACTCAGCAGTGCCTCTGTTTATAGTTACACCTTCCCTAATCACACATTTTTTACCGATTAGTAACTCTGTACCAATAAAACTATGATACCTACTTTGAGTATCTCCACCTAAAACTGCCATAGGAAAAATTTTTGTAAAATCACCAATTCTAGTTTTCCCTGTTATTACAGAATGTGAGATTAATTCAACACCAATACCAATTTCAACTTCAGATCCTATTCTACAAAATGGGCCTACAAAACTATACTCACCAATAGAAGCCCCCTCTTCAACTAGTGCTAGAGGATGAATAGTAGTATTATTGCCAACACGACTCATTTTTTACTTTTTTTCTTACGCATAACCATAGCACAAATCTCTGCTTCAGCTACAACTATATCTTCAACTTTCGCGAAACACCGAAATTTCCAAAGGTCAATACGATTACGGATTTTACGCACATGAAATTCCAAACGATCCCCTGGAATAACTGGTTTACGAAAACGAGCTTTATCAATTGACATCAAGTATGCAGGATCATGCTTATCAAAACCATTATGAAAAGCACAAATAGCACCTGCTGTCTGCGCCATACCTTCAATGATCAGAATTCCAGGCATAACGGGGCGTCCTGGGAAATGACCCATGAAATGAGGTTCATTAAAAGTAACGTTCTTTATCCCTATAGCAAATTCATCTTGTTGAATGCTAACTATCTTATCAATAAGTAAAAAAGGATACCTATGGGGTAGAAGCCTCATTAATTCAACAATATCTTTTGCATCTAAACGTGCAGATTCATCGATCATTTTACCCCTTTATTCTATAACTAAAATACTTACTAGGTTTACTCAACATAACCATATGACGAAGATATTCCGCTATAGGACGAGCTGGAATACCACCATATTTTCCCTCTATAAGAATATCTTTAACGACCCCACTTTTAGCAGCAATTTGCACGTTATCAACTATTTTAATATGTCCTACAATACCACATTGCCCTGCTATCAATACGTTATCGCCAATATCAGTAGATCCAGCAATTCCAACTTGGCTAATAATAATACATCCAGAACCCACATGGACATTATGTCCGATTTGTACCTGATTATCAATCTTAGTATTTTCGCCAATTATAGTATCATCCATTGTCCCGCGATCAATTGCACTATTGGCACCAATTTCAACCTTATCCTGAATAATTACACGACCAACATGAACTATTTTATGTATATTCGAAACATCACGTGCGTATCCAAAACCATCATTCCCTATTCTTACACCAGAATGCAAAATAACACTATTACCAATTAAAGATGAATAAATACTAGAACCAGCACCAATACTACAATTTCGTCCGATCCTAACATTAGCACCTATAACAGCTCCTGGACCAACATATGTTCCACGCCCAATCTCAACACCAGAACATATTACAGCCATTGGAGAAATCACAACTTCATCTTCAAGCCTTACATCTTTTCCTAAAAATGCCTGTGGACTTATCCCTACAAAAGAAGATTCATCTTCCACCCTCATTGCATGTGGATATAAAACAGATCCAGCGATTGCAAAGGAAACTTCTGGATTATCTGACAACAAACAAAGTATATGCTTAGGGATAAATTGCTTAATATCTTCGCTACAAATTATTGCAGACGCATTGCATTCATCAATACCACTAAGAAACTTACTTGACTTAACATAAGAAATATCTCCTGGCAATGCACGCGCAACAGAAGAAATTGAAGAAACCATAATTTCACCTAAATTTTCATCTGAAAGCGATGCCCCGATTTTCACCGCCAAGTCCATCAAAGAGATCTCCTGATGAGATGAAAAAAAATTCAATCTATGCACTCAAAAAAAAACCTTTCATTTTCAAATCACTGATAAATTCATATAAAACGACTCCCGAGATGAAGACCAAACCTCATAACACTGTCATATGGTTGTTTGCGTAGCGGTATCCCATAATAAACACTTATTATGCCCAACGGAGAGTCCCATGATATTTCTGCACCAGTAGAAAAACGCAAGAAAGAATCATTTCCATTTATTCTGTTATTACCAATACCTTGATGAAAATGGTTTCCATAAAGAGTAGCAGAATCAACAAAAAAAGAACTCCGTAGACCAACCCGTGTAGGAATAAAAGGCATAGGAAAACTAACTGATGCACTAGCAGAAAAATAAACTTTACCTCCAATTGCAAATCCATTTACACGCGGACCTATTCCTCTATCTGCAAATCCCCTCAAATCATCATAATCTATCGAAAGCTGATCGAACATTTGTAAATTTTTATTAATAGGAATAATACATCCATATCCAAATTTCAAAGAACCGATAACATCGTAATTATCTGATAGGGTATAAAAAGACGAAGCTTTATATTTGATTCTATGGTACTTAGAATCTCCTCCAAAACCTGCATAATCATATAAAGATGCCATCAACACACCTTCACGTGGCATCATACGATTATCTAAAGTACTATACATAATACCTTGAGATATAGAATGACCCCTGAATTCTCTATGATTTAACAATGTTTTTTCTATATCAGAAATCTGTCCTATAGGATCACTATAATTTATAACCCTACGATCATAACCAAAAGTTGTCGATATTCTTTCAGTAACAGGAAAAGTAATATGTACAGAATCAGATCTATTCCCTATAGAAAGAGCATTTTCTATAAAACTGGATTTTTTAATATCAAACCCAGCAGACACACGACTACCTAAAAAATAAGGATTCTCAAAACTAAATACATAGTTTCTTAATTGAGAATTTCCCAAACCCAACGATATACGAGATTTATATCCACGCCCAAAGAAATTATTATCAGCAATATATCCTTCTATCCCTGCACCTTTTTTTACTTCATAATTACCTGATAAACCTAAAGAACCAGAACTTAACTGCTCTACTCTAACCCTCAAGACAACGCGATCAGGTACACTTGTTGATAATTTTAAAATATCAACTCTAGAAAAATAACCAGTTGCCATGATACGACGTTTAGCAGACTCAATCATAAAAGGACTAATTGGATCTCCTTCACTAAAATCAAGTTCACGACGAATTATAGAATCATGCGATTGATTATTCCCTTCGATTTCTATACGTTCTATATAGTGAGGAGAATCTTGCTCAACAATGTATTCAATATCCACTATTCTTTTTGCAAAATCTCGATTAATCCTCGAACTTGTGTGAACAAAAGATTTTCCCTTATAAAATAAATATTTTGCAATATTTTCAGTGGTTTCTTCAATCTTCCGTGGATCATAAAACTTACCAAATTTTGTTTTAATTAATGGAGAAATAATATTATTACTAAACGATTGCAAAGTAGATCGAATATCAACATTTCCAAATCTATAAATTCCGCCTTCATCAATATCAAAAATCAAATCATAACTATTCTTTTCTTTATCAAACAAAACCCTAGAAGATACCTTAACTGCTGCATACCCTCTATTGTAATAGAAATTTCTAATAGATTCCTCATCGAAACTTACTTGTTCTTTACTATAAACATCTGTACCACCAAAGGAAAGGTAACCAGATGTTCTAAGAGAGATAATTCTCTCCAATCTAACATTAGAATAACTTTTATTACCTACAAATCTAATTGAATTTATCTTTGTTTTGATACCCTCTTCGATAGCATAAGTCAAATTAAGCATCGTCGGGGAAATTGAATGACGATGTACATTTACTACAGCATTCAAATACCCTATAGATGCATATGCTTTCTTTATTATACGAACATCAGAATTAACATTATCTTCATCATATGCAGCAGAATCTCGAGAATATATTATTCTTCTTAACTGATCATCTTTTAAATTATTATTCCCATTTAAAAAAAAATGATTTATAATTTTTTTCTCTTTTAAATATATAACAAGAACGGAATTTTCTAACTTTATTTTTACGTCAGAAAAATAACCCATATCATAAACATTCCTTAAAGAAGAATCTAAGTCTTCTTTAGAAAAAGTTTTTCCTACAACTATAGGGATACGAGATAGAATAATCTGTTTATTTACATTCACAGCACCACGAATATCAATACGATTAACAACAGATGAATTTGATCCATGTACCACAGAAACGGTGATGCCAGTATAAAAAAGAACAAAAAATCCTAGTAAATACTTTGGAAAATATTGCCCAAATAACCTCTTAGCACTGAAAAAATCTTTTGTACCTTTCTGCACTTATTACTCCTAAATATCCATAGAATAATTCATTCTCTAGGTTTTTACCAGTTCATTAAATCATAAATATCATTTCTAATACCTAAAAAAAATAAAAATAAAATCATAAACATTCCAATTCTTGTAATAGCTCTTGAAGTAGAATCTTTAAGAGGCTTTCCCCTTATCATCTCAAGAAGAAAAATTATAAGATTGCCACCATCTAGAATAGGGATAGGAAATAAATTCATAAAACCTGTAGCCCAAGAAAAAATAGCCAAGAATCTTATATAAGAGGTAAAACCATTATCAGCAAAGTTTTTCGCAATCTTTGCTATACCTACTGGCCCAGATATTTGATTAGATCGCATATCACCGGAAAAAATATTAACTAATAGACTGAAAGCTTTCCTCGTAACTGAAATGACTTCATTTAATCCCTTTAACAAGGACTGCAAAACCGTTCTATTACGAAATCCCTTATCAGAACTAAAAAAAATTCCAATTGACGGAATTTTATGACTTACTCCAAACTTATCAATAAAAACTTTAATGTGAGGTGTTACCTTTACATTTAACATTCCAACATTTTCGCGACGTAATACAATATCCATCTCTCGCAACGAATTTCTGCTACTTATATAAGAAGAAATATCTTCAAATGATGATACAACCCTTCCATTGATGGATAATATCCGATCTCCAGACTTAATACCAGAAATAGCAGCAGGACTATCAGGAGAAACGTTAAACACAATAGGCTCTATTATAACCATTTTATAGAAAAAAAACGAAAAAAACAAAATAGCCATAACGTAATTTATAAAAGGGCCAGCCAATACAATTATAATTTTTTTCCAAGGTGGAGCACGAACAAAAGAACGCCGATCATTATCATCTTCTGAAAAAGCAACGTATCCACCTAAAGGAATGGGAGAAATCTTCCACCGAACACCAGAACTACTATTTATTCCAAAAATCTCTGGACCAAATCCAACAGAAAAAGATAGGACTCTTACATTACATAAACGTGCTGCTAAATAATGTCCAAATTCATGCATAACAACGATAATTGAAAAAGATATTATATATAATAAAAAATAATCTAATCCAAACATAATATATTCCTTATATCCTATCTCTTTAATCCATACTAATCATACTATTTTGTAAGAACGCTTGTACAATCCATGCCTATTTCTAAAAAAGAAATAACAGACATAAGCAAACAAGAAAAAATCAATCCATCAAACCTATCCATTACACCACCATGTCCTGGCAAAAACCAACCTGAATGTTTAACACCAAAACACCTTTTAACATAAGATTCAAAAAGATCTCCCAATTGACAAGATATAGATATCATCATGGAAAGTATAAGTGATAGTTGAAAACAATTAGGATAGAAAATAGAAAAAACAACCATGCCTACACTAACGGAAGATATAACTCCTCCAATAGATCCAGACCAAGTTTTACTAGGAGATATTTTAGAAGATATTTTAGGACCACCTATAAAACGTCCAATAAAGTATGCGAAAACATCAGTCGCCCATACTACAGACAAAATAAAAAGTACTATAAAAAGTCCTTTAGCGTTATCACCACGAAGATAAGTAAGCGATATTGATGGTAATACAGAGTATATAATTCCTAGAGAATGCCAAAAAATTCTATTTTTTCTAATTGAAATCACCCAATCTATAAAAGAATAAAGCATTAAAAGGAAAAAAGATATCTTTAAAAAACCCATAAATATCATAAAGCATATAATGAAAAAAGAAAAAAATCTCAGATTTTTTTCATAAAAGCTTAAAGATATTGAACCAGTAATATTGGTCCATTCGTAATAAATACACAAACCCATTACTATAGCCAAAAGACGAAACCACATGCCTCCTATCAAAGAAATTAGGATAAAACCACACGCAATCGTAAATCCAGTAATAATTCTCAATCTAAGCTCTTTTGACATTCAAATAAAAACTATCCCTTTTTAGACAAACCACCAAATCGTCTATCACGAAGATTATATTGATTTACTGCATAAAAAAACAATTCTCTAGAGAAATCAGGCCAATATTCTTTTAGAAAAATAAATTCAGAATAAGCTGCTTGCCAAAGCAAAAAATCAGACAAACGCTTTTCACCACCAGTACGAATAATGAGATCTGGATCAGGAACATCATACGTATCTAAATACTTGGCAATTAAAATACTATTTATATCATGAGAACTCACAACACCAGATTCTACATCACTTAAAATATTTTTTATGGCACGAGAAATCTCTTCTCGAGAACTATAATTAAACGCAATAAATAACTTTAGCCCTGTATTACACTTAGTTCTATCTTCAACATCTTGCAATAAACAAAAAACATCATCACTAAGACCTACACGACTTCCAATAACACGAACTCTTATATTATTTTCTTTAAAAACATCAAATCCTTTTTTAACAAAAACTTTAGTCAATTTGATCAATTCATCAATTTCTGAATTAGGCCTGCACCAATTATTGGCAGAAAAAGCAAAAATTGTAAGATTTTTAACACCTATCTCAGCAGCCGCAACTACTATCTCACTGCATACTTCCATACCTTTACGATGCCCAGCATAACGTGGAAGGCCGCGAGCTAACGCCCAACGCCCATTACCATCCATAATGATACCAATATGATCGGGAACTAATGAGGACGTCATACGAATAACCACCTAAAGAATCAGAATATTTCTAAAAAATTCAAAACCTCACAATCTCCTTTTTTTTCTCTTCAAAAAAAGAATCTATATTTTGTATTGCGCTATCTGTAATTTTCTGGATCTCATTTTCTAAAATCATTGCTTCATCTTCGCTGGTTTTTCCAGACTTTTTAGATTTCTTTAAATGATCCATACCATCACGACGGATATTTCGAACAGAAATTTTACTTTTTTCAGCATGATTCTGAGCCACCTTTACAAGCTCAAGACGCCTTTCTTCAGTTGTTTCGGGAATAGGCACCCTCATAATTTGACCTTCAACGATTGGATTTAAACCAAGATTAGATTCATGAATTCCACGCTCTACAGATGCAACCATTTCCTTATCCCAAACAGATACTACAAGCATACGAGGCTCTGATAATGTAACGTTAGCTACTTGGTTAAGAGGAAGATGTGAGCCATACGCCTCAACTTTTACTAAATCAAGCATAGAAGGAGAAACTCTCCCAGTACGCAAAGCCATAATATCTTTCTTCAAAAAAGAAATAGCATCATCCATACGATCTTTGATGTTTTTTAAATCAACTACTTGATTCATATTTACCTTCCAAACACATTACTAAAACAGACAAGAAGCTATCCCTCAGAAATAATAGTACTACTCTCCAATCCATATAAAACCTTTAGAATTCCCCCTTTACTATGAATAGAGAATACAATAATGGGGATAGAAAAATCACGAGCCAAAATAATAGACGAAAAATCCATAACTTTCAAATCTTTCTCAAGAAATTGATTGTACGTCAAACTATCAAAACGAGTAGAAGAAGAATTTACGTGAGGATCCGCAGAATATACGCCATCTACTTGTGTCCCCTTTAAAATTACATCAGCACCTATTTCGCTTGCCCTTAATGAAGCTGCTGAATCAGTCGTCAAACAAGAGTTACCAGTCCCTCCAGCAAATATAACTACCTTATTTTGAGAAAGATACGACATAGCATTTCTACATGAAAAAACCTCACAAATTTGAGGCATAAATATAGAAGACATAATAATAGTAGGCACTTTAGCTTTACGTAAAGCAAGATCCAAAGACAAAGCATTTATAACTGTTGACAACATACCCATAGAATCAAACGTAGATCGTTCATATAATTGATAATTTTCAGAAACAATTTTACTTCCTCTAAAGATATTACCTCCACCTATAACAACTCCAATTTCAATACCCTTCGAATGCACTTCCGCTATATCATTAGATATCCTATTAACAGAATCCATATCAATTCCAAAATCTGAATTCCCAGCAAGAGCCTCACCTGAAACTTTTAAAAGAATACGTTTATAAGGTAAATCAGACAATCACTTCTCTCTAACTAAAATTTAAAATAATAAAAACACAAAAGGTCATTTATTTTACCTATTAATCTTTTGCTTCTTCACCCATAATAAAATGCATCATACCAATAACCTTAATAGAAGCACCAACTGATTTCTCAGATGCTTTTAAAAAGTCTGATACAGTCATAGAAGTATCAACTACAAAATCTTGATGCGTAAGAACAATTTGCTTAAAGAAATTATTCATTTTTCCATCTACTATCCTTTCAACTATATTGCCAGATTTACCAGCATCAAGAGCCTGTGTCATGTAATGAGCTCGTTGCTTAGCAACAATAGCAGAATCAAGCATTTGCACAGAAATTACAGACGGACAAGCTAAAGCTATATGTAGTGCTATCTGATCTCCTATAGAACAAATAGCTTTCTTATCTTTTGCAGAAGACTGTAGAGCCACAAGAACACCAATCTTACCTAAATCATCAGAAGGAGAAGGGTGAACATAAGATGATATAACACCTCCTGGAGCACAAAGAACAGCAGCTCTCCTCAATTTAATGCACTCCCCAGTAATAGCAATAAAATTATTAATTTTATCCTCTACAGTAACTCCACTATGGTCGAATGGCTCTGCAAGAACATTACTTAAAGAACCATCTGTTGAAAGAGTAACCTTTGCAATCTTGGAAACAAGACTTTTAAAATCAGCGTTTTGTGCCAGACTATCAGTCTCAACATTGACCTCTACAATAGCTGATTTTTCAAAACCATCTCGAGCAATTCCTACAACACCCTCTAAAGGATTCCTATCTTCTCTTTTTTTAGCTGCTACTGCCCCTTTAGAATTTAAAATTTCAGTTGCCAACTTACTATCACCTTTAGCTTCCAGCAACGCATTCTTGCAATCCATAATTCCAGCACCAGTTTTATCACGCAACTGTTTTACAGCAATAGCATCTATTTTAATCATCAAAAATAATTCTCCTAATACATCAATCTACTAATTCAGGCACAACATAAACTTCTTTATTATTATCAAATTCTAAATCTTTAGATTCTTGTACATCTTCTTTTTCTAAATGTACTTCAGGATTATCTGAAGACTTAGTATCTCCACCCATATAACTATGTTGTCGAGCAATACCATCAATAGCAGCTGAAGCTACAAGATCGCAAAACAACGCAATAGATCTCGAAGAATCATCGTTCCCTGGGATAACATAATCTATCAAATCAGGATCGCTATTGGTATCGACTACCGCCACTATAGGTATACGTAAGCGACGAGCCTCTTTAATAGCAAGCTTCTCTCGATTTGTGTCTATTATAAACATCAAATCAGGCAATCCTCCCATATCACGAATACCATCTAAAGCCCTTTTTAGCTTGTCACGATGACGTTCAATATTCAAACGTTCTTTTTTGGTAAATCCATGGTTTTCTTTATTTAGGGTATCATCTAAATTTCTTAATGTCTGAATGGATTGAGAGACAGTCTTCCAATTGGTAATCATTCCACCCAACCACTTAGAATTTACACAATACTGTGCAGAACGTTTAGCAGCTTCCATAACACAATCAGAAGCCTGAGGCTTTGTAGCTACAAATAGAATACGACCACCTCGTGCTACAGTATCAGAAACAACTTGCAAAGCCTTATAAAGCATAGGCATTGTCTGAGAAAGGTCTATAATATGCGTGCCATTACGCTTACAAAAGATATAATTTCCCATCTTAGGATTCCATAAAAAATCCCTATGACCAAATTGTACTCCTGCCTCTAGTAATTGTTGTATAGTAAACTTTGGAATAGCCATAATAAAAAAATCCTTTGTTATCCGGTTTGTCCTCCGCAAAACGTGAATCAAGATGCCCAAACATCATGCCACCGGAAAAGTTGTCAACTAAGTTAACTACTTACTTTTGCGTGCGAAATATATAATACTTAATATGAGATACACTCGACTCAATATAAAATCAAGATAATCCCTTGACATTGTTATAAATTGCTTAATTTTTTTCTTAATATCGTAAACATGAAGATTTAAAAACCTTTTCTCTTTTCAGAAAGATAATAAAATGTTATGGTGTATATGGTATGCCTTTAGAAGATCAAGTTTAGCAAAATAAAAGCTAAGATAAATTCGTTAGAATCATGTGCTTTCAAGGGACATAAATTTATGAAAGAAAAATGTTCAGTTAAGTACGATGATAAAAATATTTTCATCAAAATCATACGCAATGAAATAAACGCATGTCGAGTATATGAAGACGAAATATTAATTGCTATAATGGATATTATGCCCCATAATCCTGGACATGTATTAGTTATTCCAAAATCTCGTATAATAGATATTTTTGAAGCTCCTACAAGTATTCTTTCACATATAATACTCGTTGTAAAAAAAATTGCGATAGCTTGCAAGAAATCATTGCAAGCAGATGGAATTCAGATTTTGCAATTCAATGGAAATTCTGCTGGACAAACAATTCCACATTTGCATTTTCATATCATTCCATGCAAAAAGGGAGACGGTATACTGCTCGGTAGTAACATGCACTCAGCACAAAAAACAGAAACTCTGGAAAATTTAGAGCTTAATGCAAAAAAGATTCGTAAAGAACTGCAAACTTCTCAAGAAACAGTGAGTGATAAAAATGACAAATGTTGTTGCTAAAAGGTACTTTCTTTTAATATTTTAAACCTTTATCTTAAATTTTTTGATACAACTTTTATTTCTTGATGGAGAATTTCCTATGAATAAAATTCACATTATTCAATTAGAGAATACAATAAATTCTTTCTTTGAAAATAGTAATTCTAAAAATCATTCAATCCCTAAAGATGTAAAAGATGCCGTCCAATCTACTTTGAATCTATTAGATAAAGGCATTATACGAGTTGCATCACTGAATAACGGTCACTGGACAACACATCAATGGATAAAAAAAACTATTTTGTTATCTTTCCAAATTAACTCTACAGAAATAATTTCTAACGGGAATGGATATTCGACATGGTGGGATAAAATACCTGGAAAATTTGAAAAATGGACACAACAAGATTTTGAAAAACATAACTTTCGTACAGTTCCCGGAACTATAGTTCGTCATTCCTCATATATAGCTCCTAGAACTGTATTGATGCCATCTTTTATTAATGTAGGTGCCTATATTGATGAAGGAAGCATGATAGATGCCTGGGCAACAATAGGATCCTGTGCTCAAATTGGGAAAAATGTCCATATTTCAGGAGGAGTTGGAATCGGTGGAGTACTTGAGCCAATTCAAGCAGGCCCAACTATTGTAGAAGACAACTGTTTCATTGGAGCTCGTTCCGAAATAGTAGAAGGATGTATAATTCGTGAAGGATCTGTTCTTGGAATGGGAGTGTTTATTGGAAAATCCACCAAAATTATAGACCGTAATACTGGGATAATTACTTATGGTGAAGTACCTCCATATTCTGTCGTTGTTCCAGGAAGTTATCAAGGGAAAAGTTTGAAAAAAAATATAGTGGAACCAAATATCTATTGCGCAGTTATCATTAAAAAAGTAGATGAGAAAACTAGATCTAAGACCAGTATAAATACATTATTACGAGATTATTAATAATATTTAACATTTTTGCATAATGTCCCAAAATTACCTGACATATCTCATAAAATTAATAGAATGCCCTTCGATAACTCCAAAAGATGAAGGAGCAATTTCCATATTAATAAATGCTTTAAAACCACTTGGTTTTGTTATTGAAGAAAAATATTTTCAAACAGAAAAAACTCAAGTAGTTAAAAATCTTTATGCTCGTTTTGGAACAAAAAAACCCCATTTAATGTTTGCTGGACATGTAGATGTTGTACCTCCTGGCAATTTGAATCATTGGAAACATTCGCCTTTTTCTGCCACCATTATAGAAAATAGAATATATGGACGCGGAACTGTTGATATGAAAGGCAGTATAGCTTGTTTTATAGCTGCTATTTCTCGTTTTATTACAAAACACAAAAATTTCGGATCTATTTCAATGTTACTTACCTCAGATGAAGAAGGACCTGCAATAAATGGAACAAGAAAGATGCTTTCATGGATCAAAAAAAAAGGAGAAAAGTGGGATGCATGTATAGTAGGAGAGCCAACATGCACAAACATATTAGGTGATACAATAAAAATAGGACGCCGAGGAAGCCTTTCAGGAGAAATCACAATTCATGGAAAACAAGGCCATGTAGCATATCCACATTTAACAGAGAATCCCATAAGAGGACTTATACCATTATTACATCAATTAACTAATATAAAATTCGATTCTGGCAATGATGCTTTTATCCCAACAAATTTAGAAGTAACAACAATAGACGTAGGAAACTACACGAAAAATTTAATCCCCGCACAAGTAAAAATATCTTTTAACGTACGCTTTAACAAGTTATGGAATGAAGAAACATTAAAAGAAGAAATTAAAATTCGTATAACAAAGGGAATCGAGAGTGTACCAAAACTATCTCATAGTGTACATTTTTTATCTCCTGTTTCTCCCGTTTTTTTAACAAATGATAAAAAACTAATATCTATATTAAGCAAAAGCATTTATAATGTTACAGAGAAAACCCCTATGCTCTCTACTTCTGGAGGAACATCTGATGCACGTTTTATAAAAAATTATTGTCCCGTAATCGAATTTGGACTTGTAGGAAAAACAATGCATGCTGTAGATGAAAACACATCTATCCAAGATCTTGAAGATTTAACATGCATATATGAAAAATTTTTGTATAACTGGTTTATAGATACCAATAAATAAAATTAAATTTTTTTATGCTAAAAGAGTAAAATTTCATTTTTATATTTCAATGATATATATAAAAAAACAGACCCAATCCTTTGATGTTTTTTTATTGTTCACGACGAAAATAATTTTTGAGATAGATACCTAAATATAAAAAGTATTTTACTTTATATCTTAGAATTTGACACACGATTTCTACGACCGCGTCCAAGACCCATATTCTTAGCAAGTTTAGAACGGGTAGTCGCATATTCCCTAGAAACCATTGGATAATCACTAGATAAATTCCATTTAATACGATACTCATCAGGAGTCATATTATGATGTGTCTTCAAATGACGTTTTAAAGACTTGAATTGCATTCCATCTTCTAAACAATACAGACAACCATCTTCTATAGATTTACGTATTGGAACGGCTGGTTTAAGCCTTTCAGGTTGCACACTATCTTGACAAGGAGAACTAGAAGTTATTCCCTTAAGAGCAGAGTGTACATCCGTAATAAGCCCCCCGATATCATCCATAGGAACAACATGGTTACCCACATATGCGGCAACTATATCAACAGTCAATTCAAGGAATTTATCAGAACTATCAAAAATAGTATCATCATCCATATATAAAGCTACCCCTCTATTTGTATGGCATATATCTTCTCTACGTATGACACAGCAAAACATGAATCAAGGAAGATACACACCCAGATTTAAATAAAAAGAAAAATAATTTTCATCTACAATTATGAATACTATCACATATCTTTTTAATTTAAAAAGTTATATCAATAAAATGCTTAACAATAACAAAATCTAAAAATACTTCTTATAATGATAAAAATAGAACTATTATTCTATAATTTTTCAAAAAAATAGTCTCTATTAAAATATTTTATGAAAAATCACTTATTACTTTATATACCCTTAATATCTATAATAATCTATACTTAATATATAACAATATTTTCTACTTAAAAATACAATAAGAAACATAAAATATATTATAAATCATTTAATTTTTATATATTAAATCAAAAATTTATTTTAATAAAAAAAATAAAATTTTTAATAGAAATGAATAGATAAACCTAATACTTTATACAAAAGAAATTATTCCAATTCCAACATATCTATATATAAATAAGTTGAAATAAGATTCAAAAAACCAAAGCAATAATAACAATTAAGCAATAAGTTGTCCTGTATTTTGATCAACAACCTTCATAGATAATTTAATTTTTCCACGGTCATCAAAACTCAATAATTTTACCCACACAACATCACCTTCTTTAACAACATCACTTGTTTTAGAAACCCTTTCTGTAGAAAGTTGAGATATATGAACAAGCCCATCACGTGCACCACAAAAATGCACGAAAGCCCCAAAATCCATAACTTTCACTACAGTTCCTTTATAAATCTTATTAATTTCTGGGACATCCGTTATGGAGCGAATCATTTCACGAGCTGCTTCTATTTCTGAAAGAGAAGAAGATGCTATTTTTATAGTACCATCATCATCTATACTAACCTTTGCACCGGTCTGTTCAACTATACCACGTATAACTTTTCCTCCCATGCCAATTACATTTCGTATTTGATCTTGCGGAATAGACATAATTTCAACACGTGGAGTAAATTCACCAAGCTGTAACCGGCTTTCTGATAAGACATCTGACATTTCATCAAGAATATGAAGACGACCCTTTTTCGCTTGCTGCAAAGCAGTCATCATAATTTCTTTGGAGATTCCCCCTATTTTCATATCCATTTGCATTGCAGTAATACCAGAATCTGTTCCTGCAACTTTGAAGTCCATATGACCAAAATGATCTTCATCTCCCGATATATCAGACAAAACAACAAATTGATCACCTTCTTTCACGAGTCCCATAGCTATTCCAGCAATTGGCTTAGATATAGGAACTCCAGCATCCATTAACGCTAATGATGATCCACATACCGTCGCCATTGAAGAAGAACCATCAGATTCAGTGATTTCAGATACTATACGTATAGTATAAGGAAACTGTGAGGCCTGCGGCAAAATAGGGTGAATAGCACGCCTTGCCAATCTACCATGACCAATTTCACGCCGATTAGGAGCTCCAATTCTACCAACTTCTCGTACAGCAAAAGGGAAAAAGTTATAGTGCATCATGAAATCATTTCTCTGTGTTCCAGCCAAAGAATCTACATATTGCTCATCTTCTCTTGTTCCAAGAGTGACAACTACCATCGCCTGAGTATTGCCTCTAGAAAAGAGTGCTGAACCATGCGTCCGCTGTAGAAGACCAACTTGCGAACTAATATCACGCACCTTATCAACATCGCGTCCATCCATACGAATACTAGTTTCCATAATACCAGCACGAATAATCTTAGCCTGAATATCTTCAAATAAAGAAATAATTTCCCTTTCGCTCCAAGAAAAATTTTCACTACAAAAATGAGAAATCACTTTTTCTTTAAGTTCATCAATCAATTTACAACGCTTAGATTTTTCAATCACAAAACAATAAACTTTAAGATCTGCCTCAATCATCTGAGACATTTCCTCTTCTAGTTGTGATAAATCTTTTGAATTTACGGTTATTGGATCTTTTGGACACATCTTTGCAAGCTTGGAAATAGCTTTAATAACAGGCTTACATTTATCATGACCAAACATAATAGCATCAAGCACCACATCTTCTGATAATTGCTTAGCCTCTAATTCAACCATAAGAACAGCATCTTGAGTACCTGAAACAAAAAGATCAAGGGATCCTTTCTCTCCATCTAAAGGTGGATTCAAAATATATTTTCCATCAATATAATCTACTTGAGCACCTACGACAGGACCTTCAAATGGCAACCCTGATAACATTAAAGCAGCAGATGCTGCTATCATACTCACAACATTAGAACTATTTTCCAAATCATGCTGAATAACATTAATTATTAACTGTGTTTCATGTTTGAAATTCTTCGAAAACAAAGGCCTAATAGAACGATCAATCATACGAGAAATCAAAATTTCATGTTCAGTAGGACGTGATTCTCGTCTTAAATATCCTCCTGGAATTTTACCAACAGCATATGTTCTTTCTTGATAATTAACGGTAAAAGGGAAAAAATCTTGATCCTCTTTAAGTGACCTATCGAAAACAACAGTGGCTAAAACAATAGTCTCCCCATAAGTTGCTAAAACAGATCCATCAGAATTTCGTGCAATTCTACCGGTTTCTAACTTAAGCGGACGACCAGCCCACTCAATTTCAACTGTATGCACATCAAACATATTACACATCCTTAATTATCAATAACACCCAACAGAACAACATCTTTTTTTTAAGAAAAACGTAAAAAACTTTGTAAAAAGAAAATAACTAATCTTATTAATATATGATATCTTAATAAGAGAAAACAGCCAAAATGTATTCATTAATGATACAAAATATTGCTAAAATCAAATATACAGTAAAATATAAAAAATTATCGCCGAAGTTTAAGACTTTTAACTATCTTTTTGTATCTATCTACATATTCTCTTTCAAGATACTTTAAAAGAGAACTTCTTAAAGAAATTAATCTACTAAGCCCCATTTTAGAATCTACATCTTTTTTAGCATTCTTAAAATGCTCTGTAAGATTAGCTATTCTTTCGCTACAAACCGCAATCTGAACTTCCGGAGAACCAGTATCATTAGCTGACAAAGCATATTCATTTATAAGTTCTCTTTTACGTTCCAAAGTTATTGACATAAACACCCCTTATTAAGACATATATAAAACGAGAATATAATTATTCCCGCTTTTTAAAAAACAAATTAATAACACTTATTGATTTATTAATCTTTTTCCATCTAATAGAAAACTACTTTATCAAGGAAAACACGCTAATCACTCAAAAATATGATTACTTTTCAAGTTCCACGGAAGATGTTTTCGAAGAACAAATCAACTTATCAAGTTTCCAATAATTCTGCAACGATGTATCATATTTAAAACGAAATTCCGGCGTATATCTCAATTTTTTAAGAGATTTACTAATATGGAATCGAATAAACTTAACGTTACGATTTAAAGCAGAAATAATCTTATCAGAAGAAACATCTAGTGGCAAGGAAACATATACTGTAGCAACCCTTAAATCAATCGACATACATACTTCTGAAATAGATATAACATCTCTATTAATTAAATCATCTAGGAATTCATTTTTGAATATAATCCACATCAAGGCAGCACGAATTTCCTCTCCAACACGTAAAGCACGTCTAGAAGATCTTGAACTCCTATCTTTCAAAACAACATATCCCCCCAAATTACTTAACTTCTTATAAACAAGATATAAATCACTAAAGAGAACGCTTTATATGCTCTATATTAAAACATTCAATCATATCACCAACTTGTATATTATCATATTTGTCAAAAGCCATACCACAGTCTTGTCCCATATTAACTTCTGAAACCTCATCTTTAAAACGCTTAAGTGTTTTAAGTTTTCCTTCATACATAACAGTTCCATTACGTACTAAACGTACACCTGATCCACGCTCAACCTTGCCTTCTAATATTTTACATCCAGCCACATTTCCTAACTTAGTAACAGAAAAAACTTCCAACACCTCAGCATTTCCTAAAAACGTCTCTCTAATTTCTGGAGGCAATAAACTTGACATAAAATCTTTTATTGAATCGAGAAGATCATAAATTATATTATAATGAAGTATTTTTATTCCATCTCTTGCAGCAATCGTCCGCGCTTGAGAGCTTGCACGAACATTGAAACCAAAAACAATAGCATTAGAAGCTTTAGCCAACGACACATCAGTTTCATTAATCGCCCCAACGCTAGAATGAACAACAGAAACACAAACTTCCTTAGTCTTTAACTTAATCAAAGAATCAACAATAGCCTCTACAGAACCTTGAACATCACCTTTTATAATAACAGAAAACTCCTTAGTTTTAGATGATATATTTGCATCCCTCATAAACTTCTCGAACGGACTTCGTGAACCCAATCTTCGTGCCATAGACTTGTTACGTGATACACGCTGTCTATATTGAGAAATTTCCCGAGCACGATTCTCACTATCAACGACAACAAATTTATCTCCAGCCATCGGCATCCCTTGCAAACCAAGAATCTCAACAGGCATAGATGGAACAGCTTTTGAAATACTATTCCTTTTATCATCAAATAAAGCCCTAATCTTGCCCCACTGATCGCCTACAACTAAAATATTTCCTCTACTTAATGTACCTTTTTGAACTAAAACAGTAACAACTGGACCTCTCCCACGATCAAGATTGCCTTCAATTACAACCCCTTCTGCCTTACGATTGATACCAGCTCTCAAACTTAGCATTTCCGCTTGCAAAAGAATAGCAGAAAGTAATTTATCTAAATTAAGATTGTTTTTAGCAGAAATTTCAACATCCAGAATTTCTCCACCCATACTTTCAACAAAAATATCATATTTTAACAAGTTCATACGAACTTTTTGCGTATCTGCACCTGGTTTATCAACCTTATTAATAGCAACGATAATTGAAACCTCAGAAGATTTAGCATGATTAATAGATTCGATAGCTTGAGGCATTATTTCCTCATCTGCAGCTAAAACAAGAACAGCAATATCTGTAACACGGGCACCACGAGCACGCATTCCATAGAAAGCAGCATGCCCTGGAGTATCAAGGAAGGTAATATTATTCCCTTGATAATTAACTTGATACGCACCTATATGCTGGGTTATTCCTCCCACTTCCCCTTTTGCGACATTAGCTTTGCGTATAGCATCAAGAAGAGTAGTTTTCCCATGATCTACGTGCCCCATAATTGTTACAACAGGAGGACGAACCTCTAAGTCACTTTCACTATCTATATTATCAAAAATACCCAACTCGACATCTGAATCCAAAACACGCTTAACTACATGACCAAATTCATTAGCAATTATCTCGGAAAGATCAGCATCTATGAGATCACCAGGCTTCATAATCTGCCCCTCTTTCATCAAAAATTTTATCACATCAGCAGAACGTTCTGACATACGTTGAGACAATTCTTGTATAGTAATGGTTTCAGCAACTATGATGTCTCGAGAAATTTTTTCTCTTTTTTCCTGTCGTTGATTCCTACGTAATTTTTCTTGTCGACGACGCATCGCTGAAAGAGATCTTCTCCTTGAGCCCCCTCCCTCTTCATCAACATCATCAACAGTAGAAATCTTAATTTTTTTGTATTTTTTATCATCATCACCCACTTTGTTACGAAGCGTAGATTTTGATGAATATGCAGGAGAATTCTTACCCGCACCACCCTTAGATTTACCACGATTACTATCATCTGAAGATTTTCGTGATTTATTATTAACACTATCATCTAAGGATTTTCGTGCCTTATCATTAACAAGTACAGAATCAACCAAAGTTGATGGAGAGCTATCAATGATATCCTTAGATAAAACAATATTGGATTCTATTCCTGTCTCAAATCCATTATCAACCTCTGACACACCTATATCAAGATTTTCCCTATCTTTACAAGAATCTTCTTTTTTACATGAAACGATCTCATCATCTCGATTAATATCAAGTGCCGTAGAAGAATCAATGTTCTTAGAGGTTTTTTCAAGCGATTGCTGCTCTAATTCTTTAATACGCAACTCCTCATCACGCACTTGGGCCTCATGAAGAGCACGACGACGACTTTCTATCTCATCATGTGACAATCTTCCAAAAGGATAATCATTTTTTTGCGGAGATTTTTTTTGAGAACTAGGAGATTTTCGAAAACTTGCCTTAGTTTTTTTCTGCGATAAATCTTGAGAATTACTAGTAGAAGAATCTATAACTCGTGAATTCTTCCGGAAAACAGATACTTTTTCTTCTCCCTGATTATAGGAACGACGCTTGCGTGTCTCTACTACAACAGATCTAGCACGAACCTGATTCGTACCCTTATTCTGCAATGAAGCACTACCCCCACCGAGAGGTGATGTTTTCAGAGTAAGAGTCTTTTTCTCTACTATCTTCGATTTCTTTTCATCTTTATTATCTGTCATAATCCCCTAATCCACCGCTGAGAAAAATAAATAAATCTTTAATCAAAATCTTTACTTTCCTCATCTAAAATTTCTTCTTTTTCAATCCACCCCATCCTGTATCGTGCATAGAGAATCATGCTTTCAATTTGATTTTTTAAAAGCCCTAAGTTTGATAAAAATCCATCAAATGTCTCAACACTACCATTTTTATTATCACTCCAACCTAACAAATCATCAATAGAACAACCTGCTAAATCTTCCATAGTTTTAATTCCATTTTCCCCGAGAGCTACCTTTATTTTGGAATTCATTCCAGGAACATCAGATAATTCCTCCGAAACACCAAGATCTTTTATTTTTAATAGGAGAGCAGCATCTAAGCCATTAAGATATTCTCTAGCTCTCCCCTGTATTTCAGAAGCTGTCTCTTCATCAAATCCTTCAATAGAAGCTATTTCTTCAATCTTCACACATGCCAATTCTTCAACATCATAAAAACCTTCAGCAACAAGAAGGTGAGCTATCATCTCATCAACATTAATAGCCTGCATAAAAAATTGAGTACGTTCATTAAAATCTTTCTGACGATTAACAGAATCTTCTTCCTCAGTTATAATATCAATAGTCCAACCCGTTAATTGCGAAGCAAGACGTACATTCTGACCACGACGACCGATAGCTAAAGAAAGCTGTTCCTTTGGAACAATGACTTCAATGCGCCCAACATCCTCATCCAAAACCACTTTTGTAACAACAGCTGGACGAAGCGAATTAATCACAAATGTTGCAGGATCAGGAGACCATACAACTATATCTATTTTTTCATCTCTCAATTCTCCCACGACTGCCTGAACACGAGATCCACGCATGCCAACACAAGAACCAACTGGATCAATAGAGGAATCACTAGAGAAAACCGCTAATTTTGCACGAGAGCCAGGATCACGTGAAACCGCTTTTACCTGAACAATATCATTGCAAATCTCCGGAACTTCCATCTGGAATAATTTCACCATAAATTGAGGATGCGTACGAGATAATAAAACCTGAGGACCTCTTTGTTCACGTCTAACATCATATATGTAACTTCTTACACGATCTCCTGGACGAAGATTCTCCCGAGGAATTGTCTCATCACGACGAATTACCCCATCTGAATGACCAAGATCAACTACAACATTACCATATTCAACGCGCTTAACCGTACCACCAACAATTTCCCCTACCTTATCCTTAAACTCAAGATATTGACGATCTCGTTCAGCTTCACGTACTTTTTGAATGATCACTTGTTTGGCAGATTGAACTGCAGATCTACCAAATCCAGCAGGAGGTAGAGGCTCAGAGACAAAACCTCCTATATCAATATCAGGATAACGATCACGGGCTAATTGCAATGAAATTTGACAAGAATAATTTTCAACTTCTTCTACTACTTCCAACATACGAAACAGGGAAATATCTCCTGTTTCTGGATTGATTTCAACCCGAATGTCAGACATCGTTCCATAAAGAGAACGAGCAGCTTTCTGGATGGAATCTGCCATAACCGAGAGTACCACATCCCGATCTATCGATTTTTCACAAGCAACAGCATCTGCAATTTGCAAAAGCTCAAGTCGGTTTGCGGAAACCATAATACAAAAATCTCCTTAATTCCCTACAACCCATCATAACTCGCATTAGCCATTCAAGGAAGCACGTATCAATTCATCAGTGATGACAAGTCTTGCCGAAATAAGTGAAGCAAATGATATAGCAATATGCAATTCATCTGCATCTTCTCCTTTTATTTTTTCTTTTTCGAGAAAAAATTCAACCTCGTTATTCCCTATAATTTTCCCAACAAACTTCTGTTTATCACCAGAAGATGAACGAACTTCACACTCCATAACGTAACCATTCCATCTTATAAAATCAGACTTCCTAACCATTGGACGATCTATACCAGGAGAAGAAATCTCTACTTTATAATGCCCATCTATTATATTCTCTATATCAATAATCGGGAATATAGCCTTAGATAATTCTTCACAGTCACGCAACGTAATACTTCCATCATCACGTTCTAAAAGAATCTGCAATACAATATTTTTCCCTTCTAGCAGAGATACTTGAACAATCCTAAAACCCATTTCTTCGACAATAGGCTTAATCAAATTAGATATATCGCAAGCTAATCCCACTTCTTCAAAAAGCCGAGGTTCATATTTATTATAAAGAACATGCGTGCTTTCCAACTACTACTATCCTCACTACCCAATTTTAAAAAACAAAATAGCGGAGAATCATCCCGCCCCTAATCACATAATACAAAGTATCAATGATAATGACAAAATAGTAACGCTCTCATGTCCAAATTGTCAATACTTATAAAACATATACCATGCTACAAAAACTTGCAAATTAGCAATTCATGAAAATAGATAAACATCTTTAAATGAACCTATTATTTAAAAATATCACATTAATGTTAATTATTAAAAAAATATTACTTTTTTATAAAATAACCCCCTTTAACAACAAACCTAATATACATAAAAAAAACAAATATTATAGAAGGCAGAGATGACAAAATAACTGCTAATAACGGAAACAATCCCTTAAAAGTTAGCAGTAATTGCACATATAAAGCGTAATTCAAAACAGATGCTATACAGTATATAATACCATAACGAATTGTTTCAAGAAAAGACCTGTGCCGTAATTTAAGAAATACAAACAAACGGTTTGGTTTCCAAGTTACTAAAAATGCTATAGCAATGGAAAATATACGACTGTAAAAAGGGTCAACTTTACAATTCATTAATAAAATAAATCCCATTACATCTACAAAAAAAAAACAAAAAATATTACTACTAAAAACAAAACATTGCTTCATTATTGCATCTTTCACAAATCTCTTTTAATCCATATTATGTATATTATAAAAAAAAATGTTTCCAATACACTTAACATCACTTAAAATACCTATATTAGAAAGAACAGATACTTTAAAAATATAAAGATATTAAAATAACTAATGTATGGATACTTTTTCAAAAATAAATTCTTTAAATCTCCAAGAATACTCCGTATCAGAGCTATCTTACCATCTAAAAGATGAAATTGAATCTAAGTTTTCCTATATATCAGTCCGAGGAGAAGTATCTGGATATCGAGGAATTCATTCGTCAGGACATGTATACTTCTCATTAAAAGATAATAAATCACGAATTGATGCTGTTATCTGGAAAGGAACTCTCAATAAAATTGAATATTTGCCAGAAGAAGGAATTGAATTTCTTATTCTAGGAAGAGTAACAACATTTCCAGGATCTTCTAAATATCAAATAATCATAGAATACTTGACACCATATGGGTCAGGTGAAATGATGAACACTTTAGAGAAAAGAAAAAAAAAACTATCAGAAGAAGGGCTTTTCTTAGATAAAAACAAAAAACCTATTCCCTTTATACCAAAAACAATTGCAGTTATAACATCTCCTACAGGAGCGGTAATTCGTGATATTTTAAAAACAATCTCATGCAGATTTCCTTTGAGAGTAATTATCTTTCCAGTCAAAGTACAAGGAGAGGAATGCCCTAAAGAGATCACTAATGCAATTATTCAATTAAATGATATAAAAGAAGAGAACGATTGTCCTAAACCAGATATTATAATTATTGCTCGTGGTGGTGGCAGCATAGAAGATCTATGGTATTTTAACGACGAAATGATTGTTAGAACTATCGCAAGTAGTTCTATCCCCATAATATCAGCCATTGGACACGAAACAGATTGGACACTAGCTGATCATGCAGCAGATTTAAGAGCAGCAACTCCAACAGGAGCTGCAGAAATTGCTGTTCCTGTAAAAGAGCATTTGCTATCATCTCTAAAGAATCTTGGATTAAGACTTGATAACACAAGTATTAGATTAATAAAAAACAAAACCAACACCTTGAATTATATAATTAGGACTATTCCAAGCTACGATCAAATTTTTTCTTGTCCACGTTATAGACTTGACAGACTATCCCGTGGATTGGAACATAATCTTGAAATTATAATTTTTCGCAAATGCCGTAATTTTTACAATATAAAAAATAGTATAAAATCAGATTTCCCGCAAATCATTCAAAAAAACCGTCAAAACATTATAGAAAAACAACAATATATTGAAAAAATAATTGAACAAAACATGCGTTATATATTCATGAAAAAAAAAGAAAAAATTGTCATTCTTCGCATGCTACTAGAACGAACAAAAAGTCACATATCACATATTAATATACATATAAAAAAGATAATAAACCGTATTGAATTAATGCTATCACATAAAATAAAAAATTGTCGTACATCTATTTCAACAACAATCCAAATATTGCAATCTCTCTCTTATGAGAACACACTAAAACGAGGATATACAACCATACGAGATACCAATAATAACTTTATAACTAAGGCGAATAATCTATCTGATGAAATAGTTATACTAATTGATTTTTTTGATGGAGAAGCAAATGCCATCGTAATAAATAAAAATCATCCTATTACGAAGGGTAAATCTACTAAAAAAAACATACGTAAAAGAAAGAAGAACCTATCCGAAAACCAAGGCAAATTATTTTAGAAAGCCCACTCTCCCCCTCTCATAATAGGAACGATAACACCATTTTTTGTACAACCATCAACATTCACTTCGCCAGAACCAATCATCCAGTCAACATGAGCCATGCTTGAATTTCCACCCTGCTCCTCTATCCAATTATCTGATTCATTTACAGGCTTTTTCAAGCATTTAGAATAACATTGCCCAAAAGCTATATGAGAAGCGGCATTCTCATCAAACAAAGTATCATAGAACAAAGTATTAGTTTTAGATAACAGAGAAGAATGCGGAACCAAAGCTACTTCTCCTAGTCTACGAGCCCCTTCATCAATATCCAAAATTTTATTAAGCATCCCCTCCCCTTTTGAAGCAGATGCTTCAACTACACGACCTTTATCGAAGCGAACCCTAATATTTTCAATTAACGTCCCTTGATATACGAGCGGCTTAGTACTTGTTGCATATCCATCTACTTTTTTCGCATGAGGAGTAGTAAATACTTCTTCTGTGGGAATATTAGGATTGCAAACAACACTATTTTGCGCAAGAGAAGATCCACCCGACCAATGATGTCCATCTGCCAGACCAACCTTTAAAGATGTGTTAGGTCCTGAAAAACGAATTTCCGCAAAATCATTTTCGTTTAACCATTGAGATTTTTTATGAAGAAAATTATTGTGCTTCGTCCAAGCAACTACAGGATCAATACAATTAGCACGAGACACGGAGAAAATGGTATTTGCAAGTTTTGCTAAAGCTATTGGAGTAGGATCGCTAGGATACACAACCTTTGCCCATTCACAACTTGGATAAGGAATAATGCTCCAATTGATATCAAAATTGGAAATTTTCTCCAAAGATGGCTTATAGGCCTTTAAATACGATTTATTTACACGACTTACTTTTTCTGGATCTTCATTCAATAGCAATAGAGGATCGTCACCAGAAATGCTCAATAAAGCAGTATTAGCAGAATACGCCTTAGAAAGCCCTTCACAGAACCAATCTGCAACACTATCAAAAGAATAATCAGATCCATATTTATAGCGCATGAGAGCAGTTTCGCTATCCTTATAAAATACACTAACTAATCCAGCTCCTAAGATATAAGCATGTTTAGTGATTAATCTTACTAAAGGCAAAGCGCAAATCGGAGACATAACTATAAGATGCTGTCTTGGTTGAATATTAACACCAACTTGCAACGAAACTTTTGCTAGCTTTTCCAACATGACTAAGTCTACGTGTGAAACAGATGAATTACTATTTTTCATAAAATCCTCTTCATTGAACAATAATAATGAACAATTTACCGCAAAACAGTATCTACAGTGAAATTTATTTAAATGACAATATAGTTTTATAACCAAACTAAAAACTAAAATAAATTTCACTATTACATAGTTCAGTAGTATATACTATACTGCGGTCTAGGATGAAAGTTAATTGTTTACATTATTTAGAGACTATTGGTTCATTCATCCAAAAGGAATATATGTACGAGAGATTAAAATATGGGATTATGATATAAAATGCAGATTATGAAGAATTTTTTTACGGTATGTACTTTAACATTAGGAAGCCGCTTTCTTGGCTTTATACGTGAAACTCTCATAGCAGCAACCCTTGGCATAGGAAAAGTATCGGATGTTTTTTACATAGCATTTTATCTCCCTTTCATTTTTCGCAGGCTAGCTGCTGAAGGTGTATTTCACAATTCTTTTATCCCACTATTCACTCAAGAAAAAGAAAAAAACGGATCTAAAAGCGCACAGCAACTTTCTTCTGAAATTTTCAGTGTTCTAATTATTAGCCTATTATTACTAACTGTTATCGTAGAACTAATTATACCATTTCTTATCAGATTCTTATTAGCACCTGGATTCGCCTATCAATCAGATATGTATTTATTAACGGTACAATTATCTAGATTGATGTTTCCAAGCATAATTTTCATGTCACTAGCATCATTAATAACGGGCATATTCTTTGCATTAAGGTGCTATTTTATTGGATCTATAAATCCAATAGTTCTCAATATAGGTCCAATTTTTGTGCTAACTTACGCATTATGGTATAATCTTACCCCACAAAGAACTGCATATTTTTTATCTTGGGGAATATTCTTGACCACCATAGTTCAGTTATTTATTGCTTATTTTTATGCAAAAAAACATGGAATTAATCCATCAGTTCAATATCCTCGCCTAACACACAATGTTAAAAAATTTTTAAAGCTGACACTTCCTCTTATTGTAACAGGAGGTGTTATTCAAATAAACAATATGGTAGGCCGAGCTATAGCTTCTAGTAATATAGGAATGGTATCTGCACTACAATATGCAGAACGAGTATATCTAATGCCAGTAGGAGTTATTGGAGGAGCTATGATGCTTGCAATATTGCCAGAATTATCTCGATCTATGAAATTGGAAAACAAAAAAAAGAGTTGTGAACTTCAAAATCAGGCTATTGAATTTGTATCTTTTTTGACTATACCTTCTGCTGTTATCTTATTCATCTTCTCAAAAGAAATCATCACAATACTATATGAACGAGGGGCATTTTCTTCTCAAAATACACTTCTTGTATCCTCATTTTTATCTATTTATAGCATAGGAATTCCAGGTTTTATAATTGCTAAAAATCTTCAAACATCATTTTACGCTCAAAATGATATGAAAAGTCCTATGAAGATCTCTTTAATATCGGTTTTTATAAATTTTATAATATCTATAACATCATTTCCATTTATAGGAGGATATGGTATTGCTTGTGCAGAAGTATTCTCAGGATGGGTAAATACAATTTATCTAGCGATGACTCTATGGAAGCGTAAGCAAATAAATTTTTATCCTAAAACCATCTATAGAATTTTATCAATTTTAATATCATCTGGATTAATGGGGATTTTTATCACATTATCCAAACCACACTTATATAATAAATTAGCTGCAAAACAAACTTTTTTTGATCAATTTATAAATCTTTCTATGCTACTATCGGGTTCATTATTATTCTATTTATGTTCAATTTTTCTACTTATTGGAAAAGATTTTTTATATTTATTAATAAAGATTGTAAAAAATAAGTAGAACAAAGAATATTAATGTGATATTCAATTGACAATTAAAAATAACCCTATTTTTGGATATACTATGGGAAAGTCTGAAAATCTTTTTGTATCAGGAATTCAACCAACTGGAGGATTACATCTTGGAAATTACTTAGGTATGACCAAAAAAGTTGTTAGCAGACAACAGATTTTCGATTGTACTGGAATATATTTCATTGCAGACCTACACGCGATTACCAATAAAGTAGTTCAAGAAAACTTGCAATATCAATCACGTTTGGTTGCAGCTTCATTACTGGCAGCAGGGATTGATCCTCCACGCAACATTATATTCAAACAGTCTGCTGTTTCTGAACATAGTGAATTAGCTTGGATTTTTAGTTGTATTGCAAGAATGGGCTGGATGAATAATATGATTCAATTCAAAGAAAAAAGTAGAGGGAATGGCAAAACAACTTCACTTGGATTATATGCTTATCCTGTTTTGATGGCAGCAGATATACTATTATATCGAGCTACTCATGTTCCTGTAGGAGAAGATCAAAGACAACATCTTGAATTAACTCGCCTTATAGCACAAAGGTTTAACGCCGAATTTAAACATAAAATAGACGAGATTTCTCAAAAATATGCTAAAGAAGAACAATTTAGCAAAGGATTTTTCCCTATAATTGAAGCTATAATAGACAAATCAGCATCTCGTATCAAATCTTTAAAAGATGCATCTAAAAAGATGTCTAAATCAGATTCTTCTGATTATTCACGTATTAACTTACTAGATAATGCAGATATAATTACAAAAAAGATCAAAAAAGCTAAAACAGATGGCGATGTATTACCTTATGAATTTTATGAACTTGAAAATAGACTTGAAGCAAAAAATCTTGTAGAAATTTTCGCAACAATACGAAATATGAAAAAAGAAGAAGTACTAAAACAATTTGCAGGACAGTATTTTTCTAAATTTAAACTGGCATTAACTGATGCTATAATAGAGGAAATTACACCTATATCTAAAAAAATTTACCATCTATTAGAAGATAGAAATTATCTTGATAATATTTTAATTGAAGGAGCAAATCTCGCTCGTTTTCGTGCTAAAGAAACGATGAAATATGTTCATGAGATAGTTGGATTATCTCATTAAAAAAGTATTATATGAAGAAATTTTCAATATATTTATATAAATTAGTATATAAATAAGAACTGCATTAATTAAAAATCCTTATATAAAAATCTTTACAAGAGATATAATAATATGGAATTATTCCTTGCTTTTTTTAATAGTATGATTAACGCTTAATTATCTTGTCTTTTAAATAAAATGTTTTTTAGCATTTCCTATATACAATGAGTTTAAATATTGGCTGTCTATACCCATCCTTCTCAAAAAGAAATCGATTTTTTCATACAAGAATACAAAATAGGACAACTAGTTTCAATTGAGCCTATTATTAATGGTATAGATAATTCTAATTTTGTCCTTAAAACTTCTAATGGAACATTCATTCTTACTATTTATGAAAAACGTATCAATAAAAAAGATATACCTTTTTTTATTGAATTATTACGCTATATTTATTGCAATAAATTACCTTGCCCTCTACCTATCTCTAGAAATGATGGAGAAATTTATGGATTTATCTCTAATAAACCAGCTGCTATCTTCTCTTTTATTAAAGGCAGATCATTAAGTAATACATCTGTAACGCATTGTGAAGAAGTCGGCAGTATTCTTGCTTCCATGCATCAAAAAACAAAAGGTTTCCATCTTTATAGAAAAAATAATTTATCACTACCTGATCTAAAAAATTTATGGCTAATATGCAGTGATAAGATAAATGAAAATTTAAAAAAGGAAATAGATAATGAATTATGTTTTCTAGAGGAATCATGGCCTAAAAATTTGCCCACTGGTATTATTCATGCGGATCTATTTCCAGATAACGTACTATTTTATAACAATAAAATTATAGGATTAATTGATTTCTACTTTTCTTGCTATGACTTTTTTATGTATGATCTCTCTATTTGTATCAATGCTTGGTGCTTTAATGAAAATGATACTTATAACAAATCTAAAGGATTTTCTATTGTAAATGGATACAATAAAGTAAATAGTATTTCAGAAAATGAACTGCAATCACTTCCTATTCTATTACGTGGATCAGCATTACGTTTCTTTTTGACTCGTCTATATGATAGCCAAAACATACCATTTAATTCTATTGCAATTACAAAAGATCCTATGGAATATATTCGTAAAATAAGATTTCACAAAAAAACATCATGTGTATCACAATATGGATTTTAAAAACTTAAAAGAAATTATAGCATATACTGACGGTGCTTGCTCCGGGAATCCAGGGCCTGGAGGATGGGGAGTATTATTACAATATCAAGAGAAAGAAAAAATCATTTCAGGAGGAGAAAAAGAAACAACAAATAATAGAATGGAATTAACAGCTGTAATTAAAGCACTTACTGCCCTTAAATATCCATGTAAAGTTACTTTGTATACAGATAGTTCTTATGTCCACAAAGGATTTTCACAATGGATATGCAAATGGGAAAAAAATGATTGGAAAACTGCTGAAAAAAAACCTGTGAAAAATGTAGATCTATGGATGAAGTTTATAGACGCGTCCAAAAAACATAAAGTTAATTTGTATTGGATAAAAGGTCATGCAAGGAATCAAGAAAATAATAAAGTTGATCAAATAGCAAGAGCTGCTGCTATTTCATTTAAAAACAAGATATAATTTTCTCATTAAAAACAAATAGTAATAGAACTGTTATCTATCTCTAGTAATCAACTTAACTGTATCTAATTGTTTTATACAATTCTAAAAGTCATTCAGATAAAAGATGATAAAGACCGCATGAATATAAATTCTATTATATATTTCTAATATTTTAAACAATAACTATTGTATAAGGAAAATATCATTAAAATCTACTAGAAATATTTATAAATAAATACCCTATTATTACAATGATTTATATTAAATTTTTATCAATAGAATATATCATAATTATCGAATATTTATTTTACATATTAATATTTTTTGCTAAACATATAACGAAAAAATTCGTACAAAAGAACAATACGTTTATATAAAAATAATGCTCTGAAATAGATTTTTTTATAAAAAAACAAATCACAAATATGTTTTTAAATGGTATTTTAAAAACATTAAACAAAAATATTTTTTTCTAACATTCCTCCATATATGATAATAAAATTTCTCGTTTACCAGTACTACTAGCAGGACCTATAACGCCTTTTTCTTCCATGCTTTCTATAATAGACGCAGCACGATTATATCCAATTCCCAATCGACGCTGTATGTAAGATATAGAAGCCTTATTATCCCGCAAGACAATATCTACAGCTTGTTTATATAAATCATCAGTGCAAGAAGAATTTTCCGACATTCCTATTCCCTGCTTCAATACCATTGTCTCTTTTATATCAATATAATTAGCTTCTCCCTGTTTTTTCAGATGCGAAACGACCCTTTCAACTTCAATATCCGAGACAAAAGGCCCATGTATCCTTTGAACACGCCCTCCTCCTGTCATATAAAGCATATCTCCTTGACCTAAAAGCTGTTCTGCTCCTTGTTCTCCTAAAATAGTACGACTATCAATTTTTGAAGATACTTGAAAAGAAATTCTAGTAGGGAAGTTAGCCTTAATTGTACCAGTAATAACATCTACCGAAGGTCTTTGTGTTGCCATAATGACATGAATACCTGATGCGCGAGCCATCTGTGCTAAACGTTGTACAGCACATTCTATATCTTTCCTAGCCACCATCATTAGATCAGCCATTTCATCTATGACAACTACAATATATGGCATATGCTGCAAATCAAAATATTCTGTTTCATAAATAGCTTCACCTGTTTTTCGATCAAAACCAGTCTGCACTGTACGATTAAAGTCTTTCCCTGCATTACGATATCGTGCAATCTTAAGATTAAATCCATCAATATTTCGAACGCCTATTTTAGACATTTTTTGATATCTTTCTTCCATTTCACAAACCAACCATTTAAGCGTAGTGACAGCTTTTTTAGGATCAGTAACAACTGGAGTAAGAAGGTTAGGTATTCCATCATAAACAGAAAGTTCTAACATCTTGGGATCAATCATAATTAAACGACACTGATCCGGAGTCATACGATAAAGCAAAGATAAAATCATAGTATTTATAGCTACAGATTTTCCTGATCCAGTAGTTCCAGCTATTAAAAGATGTGGCATTTTAGCAAGATCAGCTACGACAGGTTTCCCTTCTATGCTTTTTCCAAGGTTTATCGCCAAATCACATTTATTTGTTTCAAAAACATTCGAAACAATCAAATCACTTAGTATAACAGTTTCACGCGTATCATTTGGCAATTCTATTCCTATAGCATTACGTCCTGGTATAACTGCAACACGTGCTGAGATAGCACTCATAGATCTGGCAATATCATCAGAAAGACCAATAATACGAGATGATTTTATTCCTGGAGCAGGTTCTAATTCATAGAGTGTAACAACAGGACCAGGACGAATATTAACAATCTCTCCCTGAATACCAAAATCACTTAACACACTTTTTAATATACATGCATTATCTTGCATAAGCTCTGTAGAAAAATTCGTTTTATTTTTACATGACTGAGATGTAAAAAGAATTTTTGTAGAAGGAAGATCAAAGTTCCCAGAACCATAATTCGTCATATTTAATTCAGGAATATTTCTAACTACATCAGTATCTAACTTCTGATCTTCTTGAATCCTTATTTTTGATTCAGAATCCATAACTTTAGAAAAACCCAAATCCAAAGTAGGTTCAATTTTTTCAAAATTATCACTCATAGATATACTAGAATTCCTTGAATATTTTTTAATCAAAAAAGATAAAAAACCAAATCTAAAAAAAACACTAATCCAATAATTTAACCTATTCCAAGTATGTTTTAAAATGCTTGGATTAATAACATCTGTTTGATTTTCATTTTGTTGATCAAAATTAATTGAATAATCTGAATTATTATGACGATCATTGGGTTTACTATTCAGTATAGTCCCAGAAGAAAAAAATAAAAGCAATATCATAGCCAAAAATAATACAAGTTGAAACAAAAGAAATCCTAATTCCCTCGGGTACCCTTCGAAAAAAAGAGCAGGTAGCCTTATGATTATATCACCAATTATACCACCAAAACCATTTTGAATAGGCCATGAATTAGATATAGGCAACGAGGAAAAAAAAGTTGCCGAAACCAAAAAGTTTATTAACCATGCAGTAAACCTTTGCGAAAAAAGATAAATCTTTTTATCAAATAATAACGAAAAAGCCCATACCGTAGGAGGAGGCAAACAAAATACGATAGCAATACCAAAGCACTGCATCACAATGTCAGAAAAAATAGAACCACCATATCCTAAAAAATTTTTAGGTAAACGAAGAGTAATATATGAAAAGCTAGGATCATATACATCCCAAGTAGCTAAAGATAAAATGATGGAAAATAATAAACAAAGTAATATCAGCCCAGCAAAGATTTTTATTTTCTTTTTGCACCAATCTGACAACAAAAACTTCTTATTTTTATCTTCTATAATAAAAGATAGATTTTCAGACATTTACGATAAAACCATATTTCAAATTGTAAAAATATATTAGCTATAGAAAACTATTACACGTTTTGTTTAAAACGCTAGTCTATATATTAGTCATATATTAAAGTTAAAAATTAGTTCATCTTTTGTATAAAATCAGTTAAATATAACCTGAATAATGATGATGTCATAATCAACCTTTATTTAAATACTGAAAAATATATCTTATTATTTCTACATCATTTGAAAAGAGAAATATAAAATGATATTGCCATTTTTATTTTTTCCCTGTTATGATATATGAAAATTGGATTTGATTTTGTAAAAAAAACAAGCATTACTTGCGTGATTAAGGATATACAATATGTGTCAAAGACCTTTAATGCCCAAAGCTAGCGCTGTATGGCTTATAGAAAACACATCTCTTTCTTTCGATCAAATAGCGGAATTTTGTGGTTTGCATCTTTTAGAAGTATTAGCTATTGCTGATGGAGAGTCTTTACAAGGGATAAAAGGTTTAAACCTAATCTCTTCTGGACAATTGTCTCCCGAAGAAATAAGTAAAGGAGAAAAGGATAAAAATTACAAATTAAAAATATCTAAACCACCACAATCTTACACAATTGAAACTACTAAAAAAAAGAAACGATATACTCCTGTATCGAAACGTCAAGATCGACCTAATGCAATACTGTGGTTGATTAGAAATTATCCTAAACTTAAAGATTCGCAAATTTCTCATTTGGTTAGTACTACTCGTGCAACTATAGAACAAATCCGTAATAGAACGCATTGGAATACAGCAAATCTAGTGCCTATTGACCCTGTAACACTAGGTCTTTGTTCTCAAATTGATCTAGATTCAGAGATAAAAAAGAGTTTAAAAAATATAGAGGGAAAAAATGATAAAATAATCAGCGATATATCTAAATCTTCTTCCTAGTAGAATACAAAATATTTAATTTCTTGATACTAATAAATTAATTTTAATCTAAAAAATTGTTTTCTCATATAAATATTATTCTGTATTTAAACTATTTTAAGATGGACGTTTTCCGAAGATACCAGAACCTATGCGAACGCTAGTTGCACCCAATGCAATGGCTAAAGCGTAGTCTTTTGTCATTCCCATGGATAAATTATTTATCTCACATTCTCTAGCAATTTTAGATAACAAACGAAAATGAGGCTCAGGGTTAACCTTAGCAGGAGGAATACACATCAATCCTTCGACATTAAGACGATATTTTTGTCGACATAAAACCACGAAATCTTTTGTTTCACTAGGCATTATACCAGACTTTTGTATCTCATGCCCAGTATTAACTTGAATATAAACAGGTAAAAAACGGTTTTGTTTTACCATTTCAATAGACAATAAATTTGCTATCTTCTCTCTATCAACTGTTTCAATGACATCAAACAATGAGACAATATCAGATAATTTATTAGATTGCACAGAACCAATAAATCTCAATTGTACTTTCCATTCTTTTCGCAAAGGAATCCATTTTTTTTTTGCTTCTTGTAACTTGTTTTCTGCAAAAATTAATTGTCCAAAAGACAAAGCAGATCTAATCTTTTGAATATCAACCATTTTTGAAACAGCAATCAAAGAAACACTTCCTTTTGGACGTCTTGAAATGAATTCATTATGTTCAATTCTTTGTTTAAAAATCTGTAATTTACTTTCTAAAGACATAACTATACTATAATATTTCAATTGACATAATGCAATATAATCCACTAGGGTATATAATTTAGTTGATTTTTAAATTAATCCTCGCTTTTACTAGCTAGATAGTAGTATTTTTTTCTTTGCAGGCATTAAGATGGAAAAAAGGAAGTATTCTCCTCAAGAGACCGATTATAAATGGCACAATGCCTGGCATGAAGCAGGTATTTTTAAAGCTGACAACAAAAAAAAACAAAAAAAATATTTTGTACTTGAAATGTTTCCTTACCCATCAGGTAATATCCACATGGGACATTTACGTAATTATGTAATAGGTGACGTTGTATCTCGTTTTATGATGGCACATGATTATTCTGTTTTTCATCCTATGGGTTGGGATGCTTTTGGAATGCCAGCAGAAAATGCTGCACGAGAACACAATATTCATCCCAAAAAATGGACTTATGATAATATTAAAGTTATGAAAGAACAACTCCAATCTATAGGATTATCTATAGATTGGAGCAAAGAATTTGCTACTTGTGATGTTGATTATTATCATTGTCAGCAATTATTATTTTTAGATTTCATGAAACATAATTTAGTTGTTCGCAAAACTGCAAAAGTAAATTGGGATCCTGTAGATCAAACTGTTCTTGCTAATGAACAGGTCATAAATGGTCGTGGATGGCGTTCTGATGCATTAATTGAACAACTTAATTTATCTCAATGGTTTTTTAAAATATCCGATTTCTCACAAGAATTACTTGATTCTATTGAAAATCTTTCTGAATGGCCAGAAAAAGTTAAAATCATGCAAACAAATTGGATAGGACGATCCGAAGGAATAGAAATTAGATGGGAAATTATTCCAAATACTATAGATCATGCTGAAGAAATTTCAATATATACAACAAGACCTGATACGATTTTCGGTTCATCTTTTATAGCCATCGCTGTAGACCATCCAATTTCTAAAAGATTATCATGCAAGAAAAAGGATATCAAAGAATTTTGCGACAAAGAAAAACAACAAGGAACTTCTCTATCTGAATTAGAAAAAAATGAAAAAAAAGGGATTAATACTGGTATACTTGTCAAGCATCCTTTAGATAATAATTTAGAAATACCTGTTTATATAGCAAATTTTGTTTTTATAAACTATGGAACTGGTGCTATTTTTGGATGTCCATTTGCTGATCAAAGAGATTTGGATTTTGCTCGCAAATATAATTTACCTATTATTCCTATAATGGAAGGCCATGACATCGACATTGCTAATGGCAAGGCTTTTAATGACAATGGTATAATGATTAACTCATCATTCCTTAACGGAATGGAAAATACAGAAGCTTTGCAGGCTATAATATTATATTTAGAAGAAAAAAATCTTAAAGGATTTCCTATAGGAAAGAGGAAAGTGTACTTTCGTTTGCGTGATTGGGGTATATCTCGTCAACGCTATTGGGGATGTCCTATTCCAATTATTCACTGTAAAAAATGTGGTATTGTTGAAGTCCCCAAAAAAGATTTACCTGTGCAATTACCAGAAGAAGTAGATTTTACCATATCTGGGAATCCACTTGATAATCATCCTACTTGGAAAAAAGTTTGTTGTACCAAATGTGGAGCAGAAGCTGTACGTGAAACAGATACTATGGATACTTTTGTAGATTCTTCATGGTATTATATGAGATATATTATGCCACACGCAAAAAATCCTATTAATAAGGAATTAGTTGATTATTGGTTGCCTGTAGACCAGTATATCGGTGGTGTTGAGCATGCTATATTACACCTTCTCTACGCTAGATTTTTCGCTCATGCTATGAAAAAAATAGGATACATTAATAATGAAGAACCATTCAAACGTCTATTTACTCAAGGTATGGTTGTTCATGAAACATATTACCAATTAAAGGGAATAAATAATAAAAATTTTCTTAAACCAGAAGAAATATTTTTTAAAAAGATAAACGATAAAAATTGTGCATTTCGCATTTCTGATAATTCTGAAGTAATAATAGGCTCTTTAGAAAAGATGTCAAAATCAAAAAAAAATGTAATAGATCCTATTCAAATAATAAAATCTTACGGTGCAGATACCGCTAGATTGTATGTTTTATCAGATTCTCCTCCAGATCGTGATCTTATATGGTCTAGTAACGGAGTAAATTCCACTTACCAGTTTATACAGAAGATGTGGCGATTAATTTATGATGCTAAAGATGAATTACAAATATCATTAACAGAAAAAGATATGTCTATTACAAATAAATCTAAGACAATTTTGAAAAAAATAGAAGAAAATTATAAAAAATTCTCTTTTAACAAAGTTATAGCTAATATTCATGAACTAATAAATATCTTAAGCAAACCGCTCATAAAAATTGCTTCAAAAGAAAGCTCCAAAATTACAAGATCTACTATTCGAGATATTTTAGAAAAATTAATCATTGTAATATCTCCCATAATTCCACATTTTGCAGAAGAATGTTGGCAATTATTAGGTAATACAGGATTAGTAGCTCAAAAAAAATGGCCAAAAATTGATTATAATGCAGAACTTAACACGGATATTGTCATTCCAATACAAATAAATGGCAAAAAAAGGGGATATATCACGGTACCGATTGATTCAGAAGATGATTTCATAAAAAAAACTGCACTGGATTTAGATATAGTAAAGAATATATTAAAAGGTAAAATACCTAAAAAGATTATTCTTGTTTCAAAGAGGATAATAAATATTGTTGTCTAAATATATATCTCTAATATTTGTTTTTTTAATTTGTTTCTTCTTTACTAGCTGTAAAATGTATCCTCTACACTATGTTGGAAGTAAAGATAATTTAAAATACATATATCCTATTAAAATATCAGTTATTAGTAATATTGATAAACAAGAAATACAGGATAATCTTATTTCCTTTACATCTAATGTTCTAACAAAACAAAGATATCAACTCAACATAGTGGTAAAAGCAAATATAGATAATTCAATTATTGATGATAATTTCAAAAATACAGGAAGAATTACCTTAGAAGCAAATTATAGCTTAATAAAAGTCCCAGAAGGAGAAATCTTATATAAAAATCGTACTTATGTAACTTCTATATTTGATTTTTCAAATCAAAAATTTTCTACAATGAGATCTATTAAAAATTCAAAGAATAATGCTATCCAAGAATTATCAGAAAATATCTACGTTGATATTATAAGTTTCATAAAAAACATCGAATAATAAAATGCCCATAATCAAATCATATGAATTCATTAAAAAATCCACCCAAGAACTTTGTCTTTCTCATTTTGTGTTCATTTTTTATGGATCAGATAAAGGATTAATATTTGAATTAATTAATAAATTTAAAGAAAGAATACGTATTACGTATAATAATTCATTTGATATTATTGTGCTAAATTCTATAGAAATTCAAAAAGATCCAGTAATATTGTGGAATGCAATAAATTCAATAGGTTTATTTAATGAAAAAAAAATAATTTTAATCGAAAACCTATCTAATGAAAAAAACGTTATTAAATGTTTAGAAGAAATAATTACAGAAAATAATAATAATAGTACTATTATTATTAAGTCTTATGAAATGAAAAAAGGGAATATTTTAAAAAAGATAGCAGAAAAATTTAAAAATGTTCTTGCTATATCTTGCTATCCTGATACTAAAATTGATTTAATGAACTTAATAAAAGAAAATCTATTATTAAATAAAAAATCAATTTCTATAGAAGCAAAAAATATATTACTTGAAAACTTAGGAGGAGATAGAATTTCTTCTAGAAATGAAATTCAAAAATTATCATCTTATTGTTTAGAAGATAGTTTAATAACAGAAGAACATGTAAAAAATATAATTTGTGATACGCACGTATTATATATTGAAGAAATTATTAATGCTGTTTTACAAGGGAAAACATATAATGCGATTATGCTAACTGATTTTTTTTTTACATCAAAAATGTCTTCACATGCTCTACTACATGGATTTTTACAAAAATTTCAGTTATTAGATAAAATTCATATAGAAAAAGAATACTCTAATATATCATTTGAACAAATAATCCAAAAAATTGAAAAAAACATTATTCCTAAAAAAAAGATATTATTACAAAAATCCTTACAAATTTGGAATAAAGTTATTGTAAAAAAAGCTTTATATAAAATCGCTCAAACAATTAGTATTACAAGAAAAAAAAGATCTCTGGAGAAAAGTATAATATATCAAACTATATTACTAATTTCAGAAATACCTAATAAAGGAAAAGCTCCTTATGATAACATGTAAAGATATGAGATATTTAAGAATCATTTTCACCTAATAAAGAACATATTAGCTTGAATTGATCATTATTTTCATATTTAATACAAAATTGACCTTTATTATTGCTATTTTTTATACAAACATTTAAACCAATTACAGTAGATATCTTTTTTTCTAAATCAGAAAAATCATTTTTTTTACTAATATTTGTTTTAAATGGTTTGTTGATTATTCCTTCTTTATTATATTTTCCTTTAACCAATTCTTCTGTATCACGCACTGACATTTTTTGATCAACAATAATTTTTGCAAGAGTTAAAGGATCAGATGTTAAAACCAAAGCACGAGCATGACCTAAAGAGATATCTTCTTTACAAATCATATCTTTAACAGAATCAGGTAGTTTTAAAATCCTCAATATATTTGCAATGTGACTACGACTTTTGCCTACAATAGATCCTAAATCATTTTGTGTATATCCATATTCAGAAATTAATTTTTCATACCCCAAAGATTCTTCTAAAGGATTTAAATCTTTACGCTGAATATTTTCTATGATTGCAATTTCAAGAGAAGATTTATTATCTATATTGCGAATAATAACAGGAATATCTGATAAAGAAGCCATTTTAGCAGCTCGAAAACGTCTTTCACCAGCAATTATTTTATATAATCCATTATCTGTTGCACGCACAATTATTGGCTGTATTATACCATGAGATTTTATTGATTCACAAAGTCCTTCTAATTCTTCTGAATCAAAATAATCTCGAGGATTACTAGGATTAGGCACTATAGAATGAATCGATATATAATTTTGAGATTCAAATGAATCTTTTCTTTTTTTTTCACTAGAATCAATAGATGGACTAATATCTCCAATCAAAGTAGCAAGTCCACGACCAAGACGACGTTTAGAATAATTATTTGACATTTTTCCTCCTCAAACAAATTAAGCAGCTTCTTTTCTTTGACGTTCTTGTTGTATTAATTCTGAAGCTAATTTTAAATATGCCTGACTTCCTGCACATTTTATATCATATATAATAGCAGGTTTTCCATGAGATGGAGCTTCGGAAATTCTAACATTTCTTGGGATTACAGTATTATATACTTTTTCTCCAAGATTATTCCTAACATCAGAAACAACTTGTTGAGATAAACTATTCCTAGAATCAAACATAGTTAATATAATACCTTGTATATCAAGAGAAGAATTAACCGTACGACGAACTTCCTCAACTGTTTCTAAAAGCTGACTTAATCCTTCTAAAGCAAAAAATTCACATTGTAGCGGAACCAGTATTGAATCAGAAGCTGCCATAGCATTCATAGTTAACAAATTAAAAGAAGGAGGACAATCTAGGAAGATATAGGAAAAATCGCTTTTTAATTGGGAAGACAAAGCCTTATCAAGACGAAACAATCTATCTTTTTCACTACCTATCTGCATTTCTATTCCTAATAAATCCATAGTAGAAGGAATAATTGATAACTTAGGAATAGCGGTTTGAATTAAAACTTGATCAATGTTTTTTTCTCCGACTAATACTTCATATGAAGAATATTCTCTATTTTCCAATTCAATTCCAAGTCCAGTACTAGCATTACCCTGAGGATCTAAATCAATCAATAAAACATTTTCTCCAATAGCTGCTAAAGCAGTAGAAAGATTAATAGCTGTTGTAGTTTTACCTACTCCTCCTTTTTGATTAGCTATAGTAATAATACGACTATTTTTCCCTTTCATGACTACCCCTTTAGTATTTAAGACTTTAGAATACGATTTACATGAGATATTTCTAAAACAATAGAATCATTCTTAACAAGGCTATTATGTTTTATAAAAGAAAAATTCCATTCTTTCTTTGCTTTATAAATTTCTAATTCATAATTACATCCTTTATAAAAAAAAGCTTTAGTATGAACGTTTTTCGAAAGCCAAGGAAAACTATATTCCAAAAGATTATCAAGACTTGCTAATGCCCTTGCAGATATAACATCACATTTTGTAATTATTTTATAAGCATCTTGAATACGGCAATGAAAAACCTTGCCCCTGGCTTCGGTTTTCTGAATAACATATCGCAAAAAACTAGCTTTTTTGTTATTAGATTCAACCAAATTAACCAATCCTCCACCAATACTTGCAAGTTGAATAGAAGTAACAATTCCAGGAAAACCACCTCCACTACCAAGGTCAATCCAAGTAGAAGGATAAGGATGCAATTGGAATATTCTCAAGCTATCTTCAACATGACGTTCCCAAAAAAAATCTACAGTAGAAGATGATACTAAATTTATTTTTTTTGACCATTTTAGAAATAAAAAATGAAAATACTCTAATTTTTCTAATGTTTCACGTGAAACATTATATTTGTTTAAAAAATAATTTTTTCTCAATATACCACTCAAACCGTAATATTTTATATTAAACTATTTTATTTACCTTTATAGCAACATTTTTTTTAAGATAAATCAATAGTAAATTTAAAGCTGCAGGAGTCATACCTTCAATTTTAGACGCCTGTAACAAATTAAAAGGTTTTACGCGAGATAATTTCTCTTTTAACTCATTAGACAATGCAGGAAGAGAATAATAATCAAAATCATTTGGAATCAATCTCTTTTCTTCAAATCTAATTTCTCTTGCTTCTATCATTTGCCTATTTGTATAAACACTATAAGTAGCTTCAATCTGAAGCCTTTCAAGGACAATTGAAGAAAATTTACATGCATCAGGACATATAGAAAAAAGATTTTTAGTAGAAAAATCTGGATACGACAAATAATCATACGCAGTAATAATTTTTCCACATTTTTTAAGAGACATAAAAGAAGAAGTATTTTTGGAAGTTAAAACCAAAGATCTAAGCATGTTACTAAGAAAATTATATTCTTGCATGTAATTTTTAAAACGCTCTATTCTTTTATTCCCAACGCACCCCCATTCTATACCAATAGGAGTTAATCTATTATCAGCATTATCTGGACGAAGAGAAAGGCGATATTCCGAACGTGAAGTAAACATTCTATAAGGCTCTAAAACTCCTTTAGAAGTTAAATCATCTATCATAACTCCAATATAAGAATCAGTTCTACTAAAAAAAACACAATCTAATCCTTTAGATTTTCGAGCAGAATTGATGCCAGCAACCAATCCTTGAGCAGCTGCTTCTTCATATCCTGTCGTTCCATTGATTTGTCCAGCTAAAAACAAACCAGAAATTTTTTTATTTTCTAAAGTTGGGAATAGTTCTTTAGGATTTACATAGTCATATTCAATAGCATAACCAGGACTAATAATCTTTACCTCTTCTAAACCTGGAATTGTGCGAATAAATTGATGTTGTATTTCTTCTGGTAAGGCGGTAGATATCCCATTAGGATATACTATATCAGTATTAAGTCCTTCTGGTTCTAAAAAAACCTGATGCCCATTACGTTCTCCAAACCTAATGATTTTATCTTCTATTGATGGACAATATCGCGGGCCAGAAGATTTAATATCACCTGAATAAATAGCAGAATGTTTTATGTTATCAATAATAATACGATGTGTATCTAAATTTGTTCTAGTAATTCCACATTCAACTTGCTTATTAGTGATTTTATCTGTCATAAAAGAAAAAGGAACTAAATTATCATCCGCATATTGTTTTTCTATTTTTTCCCATAAAATAGTTCTTCCATCAAGTCGAGCAGGAGTCCCAGTTTTAAGACGCCCTATATCAAAATTAAACTTCATAAAACTATCCAAAAGAGCATTTGATGGAATATCACCCATCCTTCCTGCTGGAATTTTTAATTTTCCTATATGTATAATACCTCTTAAAAATGTTCCTGCTGTTAAAACTACAGAAGAACATCTTATAACATTATTTTCTTCCATTGTTATAGAAGTAATTCTATTGTTTTCTACATTAAAGGCCGTTACCGCACCTTGGATTACATCTATATTTTCTTGAGATAAAATTTCTTTCTGCATAGCCGAACGATATAATTCTCGATCTGCTTGAGTTCTTGGGCCACGTACTGCTGGTCCTTTTTTAATATTTAATATACGAAACTGAATACCAGAAGCATCAGCAATACGACCCATTAAACCATCTAAAGCATCTATTTCTCTAACAAGATGACCTTTCCCGAGCCCTCCAATAGCAGGATTACACGACATAGCTCCTATAGTAGAAATTTTATGGGTTATAAGAGCCGTATAAGCACCTAGTCTTGCTGCTGCTGCTGCCGCTTCACAACCAGCATGTCCGCCCCCAATAACGACAACATCATAAGACCTATTTATCATAACTTACCTCATATTGCGAAAAATCACTTTCCTATACAAAACTTTGAAAAAATTATATCAAGTAATTGTTCTACATCAACATGTCCTGTTATTCTCCCTAAAGAAGATGATGCCAAACGTAAATTTTCAGCAATAATATCTAACCTAAATTCTTCTTTATCTAAAGAAATCATTTCTAAATATTCTATAGTTTTAGATAAATGTTCTAAATGTCTTTTATGACTAGGAATAGAAAAAGAAATTTTATTAAATTTATTAGAAATAATAAATTTAATTTTATTGATTAATTCTTCTAAGCCTTCTCCTGTAACGCTAGATATAATCTGATCATATTTTTGAAAATTAGTAGTATGAATATCGCTTTTTGTCCCAACAAAAATAAAATCAATATTGTTAGGAAAAGAAATTTCTGTTTTTGAATTAATTTCCTGCAATAATAAAATTAAATCAGCACTTTCTACTTCAATAAATGCTCTTTTAATACCTTCTTTTTCAACAATATCGTCAGTCTCACGAATACCAGCAGTATCCGATATTTTTACAAGATATCCTTCTAAATCTAAATCTATTGTAAGAATATCACGAGTTGTACCAGGAATATCAGTAACAATAGCAATTTCTCTTTTCGCTAGTGCATTAAATAAACTTGACTTTCCTGCATTAGAATTTCCTGAAATAACAATTTTATAACCATTACGAATAATTTCACCTAATCTTCCTCTAGATATATGAGAATAAATCTCATTCTTAAGAAGAAAAATATCATTCAATACTTCTGTAGAAAAATTTTTTTGAACATCTTCTTCATCTGAAAAATCTAAATCAGCTTCTATAAAAGAACGTATATATGTTAACTTATCTATCCATTTATTATATAAATTAGATAACTTTCCAGACATTCCTTCCATTGATAGACGACGTTGCATTTCAGTTTCAGAAGAAATTAAATCAGCTAAACTTTCCGCCTCAACTAAATCAATTTTACCATTTTCAAAAGCTCTACGAGAAAATTCTCCTGGATTTGCAAGGCGTAAATTTGGAATTTTTGCTAATTCTTCCAATATACTATTTATAACTGCAATACCACCATGAACATGAAACTCAGCAGAATCTTCACCTGTAAAAGATTTTGGTGCAGGAAAAGTAATCAATAAACCTTTATCTAGTATTCTATAATCTGAACTAAAAAAAGATCTCAACGATGCTATACGTGGAAAAGAATTTTTTTGCTTACATATAAATTCACAAACCTTAAAACAAGAAGGACCTGACAAACGAATTATAGAAATAGCTGATGGAGGACTTCCAGTTGATAAAGCAAAAATTGTTTCTTTTTTATAATCCATTAACAATTAATTTCAATAGTTTCAAAATTATTTTAAATCAATTTTGTTTATTCATAGAATAAAAAAATTCTTTATTATCTTTGGTTTGTTTTATCTTATCAATTAAAAATTCTATAGCATCAGAACTATTCATAGAAGAAACAACTCTACGCAACATAAAAACTTTTTGAAGATCTTGCTTTTCTATTAAATAATCTTCTTTACGAGTTCCAGATTTAATAATATCCATAGCAGGGAAAATACGCTTATCTGCTATTTTTCTTTCTAGAACTATTTCGGAATTACCAGTACCCTTAAATTCCTCAAAAATCACTTCATCCATACGACTTCCAGTATCTACTAATGCAGTAGCAATAATAGTAAGAGATCCACCTTCTTTTATATTTCTAGCTGCACCAAAAAATCTTTTTGGACGCTGAAGTGCGTTTGCATCCACTCCCCCAGTCAAGATTTTCCCTGAAGATGGCATTAAAACATTATAAGCACGACACAAACGAGTTATCGAATCTAAAAGTATTACAACGTCAAGTCCATACTCTACAAGACATTTAGCCTTTGAAATAACCATTTCAGCAACTTGTACATGACGAGCCGCAGATTCATCAAATGTTGAAGATATAACTTCTCCCTGTACAGATCTCTGCATATCAGTTACTTCCTCTGGCCTTTCATCAATAAGCAATACAATTAAATAACATTCTGGATGATTTTTTTTAATTGAATGAGCTATACTTTGCAAAAGAATTGTCTTACCAGTACGGGGAGGAGCAACTATTAAGCTTCTTTGTCCTTTTCCAATGGGAGCTATTAAATCAATAATACGAGAGGATATATCTTTATTTTCAGGATCATTCAACTCCATATTAAATCTCTTGTTTGGATAAAGGGGTGTTAAATTATCAAAATATATTTTGTTTCTCACTCTTTCTGGAACATCAAAATTAATAGAATTTACTTTTAAAAGAGCAAAATATCGTTCTCCTTCTTTAGGAGCACGAATTGGTCCTTCAATTGTATCGCCTGTTTTTAAAGAAAAAATCCTAATTTGAGAAGGAGAAACATAAATATCATCTGGACCAGCTAAATAATTAGCATCAGGAGAACGTAAGAAACCAAAACCATCTTGAAGAACTTCAATAACTCCTTCCCCTATAATTTCTACATCTCTACCAGATAAAACTTTTAATATAGAGAACATAAGTTCTTGCTTACGCATAACGTTAGCATTTTCTATATCAAGTGATTCAGCAAAAGCAAGAAGTTTAGTTGGAGACTTATTTTTAAGCTCTTGAAGCTTCATTTCAGACATAGATATACCACCTAGATTATATTTAATAATAAAAAACGAACAAATTAGGGAATAAAAAGCACAAAAGAAATATATGCTTTAAAGATACCAATCAACAAATACAAGAGCTAATTGATAACAACTATCAAATAGAATATATGAAAATGAATATAAAATCAAAAAAAAAACTAAAAAGGCTTTATAACAGATAAAAATACAATAACAATCATAACTAAAGTTGGTACTTCATTTATAATTTTAAAATATGTTGGACTGTGAGACGATTTTTTACAACGTAATTTTTTCATTAAAAAAGCTAAATAAATATGATAAAAAGATAGAATGAAAACAAAAATTACTTTTATACGCAACCAACCAATATTAGTATAAGAAGTTTTTAATGATAAATATATACCACATATCCATGACAATACCATAGCTGGATTCATTATAACTTTTAAAAGTCTTTCCTCCATAATTTCAAAAGTTTTATATTGATCTGTATGTGGCAATGATAAACTGTGATAAACAAAAATCCTTGGCATGTACAATAATCCTGCCATCCAAGATATTACAGATATTATGTGTATACTTTTTACACATAAATCAAATTTAGCCGTAAAAAAAAAAAATAAAAATAAAGATAAAAATAAAAATAAAAATAATGCAAGAAAAGCTATATTCTGTATTCTTTTACCCTTAAAGTCTGACAGTAAAAACTTCATTAATTATTCTCCAAACGTATATTTTTAACTAAATCAAAAACATTCTTAGGATCAACCTGAGGAGTAATGCCATGACCAAGATTAAAAATAAACGGACCAGAACTTAATGCATCTAAGATAGCATTAACTCCATCTATCATTACTTGATTGCCAGCTAATAAACGCATAGGATCAAGGTTTCCTTGAACAGGACCTTCCTTTTGAAGCTCAGAAGCAAATGATAGGGGAACAGACCAATCAAGCCCTATAGCGTCAGAATCAGTCAAACTACGATAGTTTTTAAGCATATATCCAGCACCTTTAGAAAAACTAATAAATTTAGCATTTTGAAATTTATTTCTAACTTTAGATATTATGCGACCAACCGACTTAGCAGCATAATTTTCAAATTCATATGCACCAAGACAACCAGCATGTGTATCAAATATTTGAATTACATCAACTCCTGAATTAATCTGAGCTATTAAATATTCTGCAGAAATATCAGATAAAAAATCTAAAAGCCAATTAAATGCACGAGGATTTTGATATGCAAAAAGACGATTTTTAGCATGATCTTTTATAGAACCACCAGATATCATATATGAAGCAACAGTCCATGGTGCACCACAAAATCCAATTAATGTTGTGTGAATAGGTAACTTTTTTCGTAAAATAGAAATAGATTTAAATATTGGCGAAAGATATTCAATAATCATATCAACATTTTGATTTAACAAATATATATCTTTATCAGTTATAGGATCCATTTTAGGACCTTCATTTTCTATAAAACGAACATTTCTACCTAGAGCATCAGCTATAACGAGAATATCAGAGAATAAGATAGCAGCATCAAAATTATATCTACGTATAGGTTGTAAAGTTAATTCTACAACACAATCAGGTGTATAACACATATCCAAAAAGTTTTTAAAATGTTTACGTATTTCCCTATATTCTGGCAAATATCTTCCTGCTTGTCGCATAAGCCAAATAGGTGGAGGATTAATTACATTTCCTTCTAAAACTTTAATTATTTTTTGTTTGTTTTCTTTCATAAATAATTAATTATTTTTATAAAAACTTATTATTATTATTGTGTGTAAATAACGGTAATTATTCTATAATACACACTATATTAAACTTATGAATAAATTATCTACAATTAACAGAAAAAATTTTTTTTTAAATGATTAATATTTTCTATAATTTATAGAAGATAAATCAATCACTTATCAAGTTATAATAATGTATAACAATTTAATAAGTTATTAAAAAGTTAAAATAGATGAATATTTCAATTCTTTGGAAAAATATGAAATTTATTCATAATAGGTTAATAATTAATTTACTTTTTTACAGGCAGTATATTAAATAATTATAAAAATATTTTAAAAGGATGCATGTAGTGGAAAAATAACTATTTAACAATGTATAAAATATTATGTCTTTATTATTAAAAAATGGTTTATATATATAAAAAATATGTCAAAAAATATTATTTTAGCATCTTCTAGTTTGTCTCGTAAAACAATCATGGAAAATTCTGGTATTGATTTTTCGATTGTGAAACCTAATATTGATGAAAGAGAAATAGAAAAAAAAATAGATATCTCCGATAGAAAAAGATCTGAAAAAGTTGCACTCATATTAGCAGAGAAAAAAGCTATAGAAGTAAGCAATAGATATCCTCAATCTGTTGTCATAGGATGTGATCAGACTATGTCTTTGGGTAATGATATCTATCATAAGCCTGCAAATATGTTGGAAGCAGAAAAAAACTTATTAAAATTATCTGGTAAGAAACATCGTATTGGAAGTGCATATGTTATAGTAAAAAACTGTAAGGTTTTATGTCACCATATTTCTATAGCACAATTGACTATGTACAAATTTTCTGAAGAATTAATTAGAAATTATTTAAAAAAAATTGGTAAAAAAGCTTTGTTAAGTGTAGGTTCTTATCAAATTGATAAAGAAGGTATTCAATTATTTAGCTCAATTAAAGGAAGTTATTTTGCTATAGTTGGACTTCCTATTACAGAACTTATTAATGATCTTAAAAAAGAAAAATTAATTGATTAATATTTTAAAAAAAACTATATATCAATAGTAGCAGATAATGAGTTTTCTTGTATAAATTCTCTACGTGGCTCCACTTCATCACCCATCAAACGAGAAAATAAGTCATCTGCTTGAGAAGCATCGTTTATTTTAACTCGCAATAAAGAACGGGTTTCTGGATTTAATGTAGTCTCCCAAAGCTGACTAGCATTCATTTCTCCTAGTCCTTTGTAACGTTGCATGGAAACACCTTTTCTACCTATAGAAAATACCGCATCTAATAGAGAACAAGGTCCTGTTATTTTTATTTTTTCTCCATTAAAAACCAAATATAGAATTTTTAAATAATTTTCCTCAATTCCTTCTGACAAGATTCTCTTATACTTAGCTCCAAAAGCAAGAATAGAAGATCCTTCGATAATAAATTGTTCTTTAACACCACGTGATATGCGATTAACTACTATATCAGAATTATTAATAATGCTACCAGACCAAGAACTTTCAGATTTTTCTATAATAAAATTTAATCTATTTGCTAACTTAGAAGCAAGATCTATATTAATTTCTTGATTACTTTCATAATTAAAAATACCAGAAATTACTGCTTGTTCAATTAATTTTCTATCATGGTTTGGATAAAAATTTCTGATTATCTTATCTATTTTTAAACCTTCATATATAAAATTTCGTAAATTATCTCCACTTATTGTTTTTGTATCATCACAATAAAGTTCTATTTTTTCCAAAAGAGATTGGTTTATTAAATAATCCTCAAGAGATTCTTCATCTTTAACATATTCCAAAGACTTGCCTCTTGTGATTCCATATAGGGGAGGTTTTATTATGTATAAAAATCCATTTTGTATTAAGGAGGGCATTTGTCTAAAAAAAAATGTTAAAAGAAGAGTTCTAATATGAGCTCCATCAACATCAGCATCTGTCATAATTATAATTTTATGATACCGTAATTTATTGATATCGAAGCTATCTTGTCCTATTCCTGTTCCAAGAGCAGTAATTAGGGTTCCTATTTCTTGACTTGATAGCATTTTATCAAACCTGGCTCGTTCTACATTCAAAATTTTTCCACGCAAAGGTAAAATTGCTTGGTTCTCGCGTGAACGACCCTGCTTTGCAGAACCACCAGCAGAATCACCTTCGACTAAGAATAATTCTGATTTTTTAGGATCTCTTTCTGAACAATCAGCTAATTTTCCTGGTAGCGATGCTATATCTAGAACACCTTTACGACGTGTAAGATCTCGAGCACGCCGAGCTGCATCTCTAACCATAGAAGCTTCTACAACTTTTTTTACTATAATTTTTGCTTCAACAGGATGTTCTTCTAGCCAAGAAGAAAGACCATCATTAACAAGACCCTCTACTACAGAACGAACTTCTGATGATACAAGTTTCTCCTTAGTTTGAGAAGAAAACCTTGGATCATGCATTTTTATAGAAAGAACTGATGTAAATCCTTCTCTACAATCATCACCAACAATTGATCTTTTATCTTTTTTAGAACCACAACTTTTTTCTACATAAGAAGTTATTTGACGGGTTAGAGCAGAACGTAGCCCTGATAAATGAGTCCCACCATCTTTTTGAGGAATATTATTTGTAAAACACAAAACATTTTCATGATATCCATCATTCCAACTCATTGCCAAATCAACACTAATATTATCCTTTAAGCCTTGGATTTTAATAGGATCTGGTATCAATGGCTTTTTATGTCTATTCAAATAAGAAACAAAAGCTTTTATACCGCCTTCATAACACATTTTTATTTCTTTAGACTGAGGGACACGTTTATCTATTAAAGAAATTTGTACGCCAGAATTTAAAAATGAAAGCTCTCTTAGCCTGTGCTTTAAAATATCATAATTAAATTCTTGAGTTGAAAAAATATCACTACTTGGCAAAAAAGTCACCTCTGTGCCAGTATCATTATAAGCATCACCTGTAACAGTTAATGGGCTATTTACTATTCCATTGATAAAGGAAATTTCATATATTTTTCCTTCTCGTTTAACTTTTAATTTTAACCAGGAAGAAAGTGCATTAACCACAGATACACCAACTCCATGCAATCCTCCTGATACTTTATAAGATTTTTGATCAAATTTGCCTCCAGCATGTAATCTGGTCATAATAACTTCTGCAGCAGATATACCTTCTTCTTTATGGATATCTGTTGGAATACCACGTCCGTTATCATTTACTGTACAAGAACCATCAATATTCAATGTGACAGTAATAATATTTGCGTATCCTTCCAGTGTTTCATCAATCGCATTATCTAAGACCTCGTATATCATATGGTGCAATCCAGATCCATCATCTGTATCACCTATATACATAGATGGTCTTTTTTTAACTGCGTCTAACCCTTTTAAAACTTTTATCGAATCAGCACTATAATTGGATTTTTTTATATCATTAGTCATATTTTTTTGGAAACTCTCTAATTTGCCGATACAATGAAATAAATTTTCAAAAAAGAAGTTAGAAAAATCATATTTATTCTCCTGGTTTTGTAGAAATTAATATCCAATTAGGATTATCAGAAGAAACATTCCGTGTAAAAGTCCATACATCAATAACTTTTCCAAAAATTTCAGGATCACTAGAAATTAATGCATCATTTTTATCATAAGAAGCAGAAATAAACTGCCCAACTATACGTATTGTTATATATATAGAATTATTCTCTATACTTGCATTAACAATTTTGAAATCGTCTATACCTACGAGACTTGACTTAACATTTTTTTCATTATATTTTCGTTCCATAAGAGAATCATTAAAGTCTTGATATACTTTACCATCGACTAATTTCTCAATTTCATGAATCTTTCCTTCAAAAAAAGAATCAACAATTGTTTCGTAAGAACTACGAGCATTATTCAAAAAATCTTTGGGATCGAAATTAGAACAAATTGAAATAATATCTCGCATAGTTTTATTAAGGTGAGTCCCGATAGGGAATAATTCATTAACAGAATCTAAAATATCTTGTTTTTTCACTTTTTTAAAAGACAAAACATTCCAGGTATCCTCTTTTGAAAGAGAGAATTTTTTCTTTTTTTCATTTAAATAATCTGGGAAAGGTTTTTCACGCGTAGATTTTTTTCCTAAAACACTACGTAACTGTAAAAAAATAAAAATCGTTATAAAAGCAAATAAAAGTATCAAAAAATCACCTAAATCCATTTTGATAAAAACCATCTTTGTTAAAGTTTGAGTAAGCTTATTGTAGTAATGACTTCAAATTTTATTTATCTTAAATTAAGAAAGGCATAATTGTAAAAAAAACATATCTTGATTGAAGCCTGTTTTAAATTTTTTAAAATACATGTATAACCTCAAAGGATAGTAATATTCAATCGTACTAAGTACAATACCTTTTTATACTTCCATAGGCAAGGGTTGTATGATTCAAATTCAATAAGGACGATAAAAAAGGATTAGAAATGGAACAAAAACAACAATTTATTATTTTAAATCAATATGTCAAAGATTTATCTTTCGAATCTCCTAATGCTCCTTACTGTTTTTCTGATGTTAAAAATCAGCAACCCACAATACAAATCAATGTACAAGTAAATTCAAATTCTATTTCTGATACTGATTTTGATGTTGTTCTTTCATTTGATATTGAAGCTAAAAGCGATAAAAAAATAATTTTTAGTTTAGAGATTTCATATAGTGGAATTCTTAGGATTGTAAGTTGTCCAAAAGATTCTATTCCGCATATTCTATTTGTTGAATGTCCTAATCTGCTTTTTCCTTTTGTAAGACAAATGATTTCGAATACAATAAGAGATGGCGGTTTTCCTCCTTTTATGATCGATACAATTGATTTTTTAAAATTATTTCAACAAAAAAACTCAATAGAAAACCAAGAATAATTGATAAAAAATCAAATAATAATTATTAATTAGAAAAGATATATTTATCCCAAACAGCATTTTTCCCTATTATTTGTATTGTTTTAGTATGTCTATTCAGTTCTTCTTTTGTTATTCTCACATCAAGCTTTTTATCTCGTTTTAAACAATAGATATCTATTGTTTTATTTTCACTTTTTTTAAAGGAGGAATCTTTGTTTATTTTGAATCCAAAATCTATTTGTGATCCTCCAACCATCATTTGCACATAAACATCTGCAAGAAGATGAGAATCCAATAATGCTCCATGTTTTGATCGATTAGAAATATCTATTCCATATCGTTTACAAAGGGAATTTAAATCATTCTTAGACGAAGGATGTTTACGTCTTGCAATTGATAAAGTATCAGTAATCCTTGATGGATCTAAAGGATCCTTGTTTATTCGTTGTAACTCAGCATTAATGAAACCTACATCGAATTTGGCATTATGAGCTATCCATTCTGCGTTTTTATCATTAAAAAAATTCCAAAATTTGGGAAAAATTGAAGAAAAAGATGGCTTATTTTTTAAAAAATCGTCTGTTATACGATGTACTTTAAAAGCACCAGTACTATTTTTTCTATCGCCAGGAGAAATATAAGTATGAAAAGTTCTACCAGTTTTAGAATAATCTAATATCTCAATAGCTCCTATTTCAATTATTCTATCGTTTTTTTCATCAAGTCCTGTGGTTTCTATATCAAATATTATTTTACGCATTTTGTTTTTTAAAATCACTTATATCAATAATATATTTGAGCATTTTCTGAATTTCTATTCCTATTGCCTCAATTTTTCCTTCTGTGTTTAGCACATAATCAGCACGAGATATTCTATCTTTTTCGTTTATTTGTTTAGAAAGAATAAAACGAAATTTTTCTTCTGTATAATTTTTCCTTGATAAAACACGATTACGTTGTGTTTCAAAGCTGCAAGTAACAACGACTACTGCATCGAATAAATACTCTTTTTTTTTCTCAAATAACAAAGGTGTGTCAAAAAAAACTATTTTTTCTCCTCTATAAAACATTTCATATAATAATTTTTTTTCATTAAGCCTAACCATTGGATGTACGATCTTTTCAAGAATATCTAATTTTTCAGGGTATTTTTGTAATATTTCCAATAGATAATATTTATTCACTTTGTTATTTTGAATTGTTTCAGGAAAAAAATTACCAATTACATCTACTGCTTCATTATGATATAGTTGATCAACTATGTCATCAGAACTTATGACTGAAATGTTTTGTTTTTTCAAAAATTCTGCTACAGTTGTCTTTCCTGTTCCAATGGATCCAGTTAATCCTATAACCAACACTTATACACCTCAACATCAGTAAAAAATGTAAAACTTTTATGAATATACCATTACTATAAAAGAATACTTTATTAAAAATTTTATAGTTTAATTTTTATTTGATATAAAAATTTACCCTAATTGTAACAATTATTTTTTTATAAAAATATTATTTTATAATGTTGGATATTAGTATCATTATACCTCTATTTATAATAAAGAAAATTTTTAAAAAATTTTGATCTTAAGTAAATAATTATCAAAATTTAAAATAGCAATTCATTAATTAGACTAAAATATTTTTATAAAAAACAATGATGTTTTTAAGTAGAATAGGATATTGAAGGATTGTGTTCTTGGATTTTTTTTAAAAAAACTTTTTGATATATCTGATAAAATGCTTATTATGGGTAAGTTTTTAGAGTAAACACTCATTGTAATTAGGAGTTTTTAATTTGAATTGGATCTTAAATGTTGTTCGTCCACGTATAAATTCTGTATTCGGTAACAGGAAAATTCCAGAAAATCTTTGGGTAAAATGTCCAGAAACAGGAGAAATGGTTTATCACAAAGATTTGAAAGAGAATCAGTGGGTCGTACCTTCTTCTGATTTTCATATGAAAATACCTGCAAAGGAAAGGTTGAATTTTTTATTTGATAAATCTGAATATTGTCTATTAGAACAACCTGAAGTATGTCAAGATCCATTAAAATTTCGTGATAGTAAAAAGTATATAGATCGCTTAAAAGAAAATCGTTCAAAAACAGGTTTAAGTGATTCAATTATATCTGCTGTTGGTAATGTAATAGGTTTAAAATTAGTTGCTGTTGTTCACGAATTTTCTTTTATAGGAGGATCATTAGGTATTGCTGCAGGTGAAGCCATTGTAAAATCTTGTGAGAGGGCTATTGCTGAAAAATGTCCTCTTGTGATGTTTACTGCATCTGGAGGTGCACGTATGCAAGAAGGTATTTTATCACTTATGCAGTTGCCTCGGACTACAATTGCAGTAAATATGCTGAAAGATTTAGGTCTTCCTTATATTGTCGTACTCACTAATCCCACAACTGGTGGTGTTACAGCTTCTTATGCAATGCTTGGCGATATTCATTTTGCTGAACCTGGTGCTGAAATTGGTTTTGCTGGAAGGAGAGTTATTGAACAGACATTAAGAGAAAAATTGCCAGATGATTTCCAGAGATCCGAGTATTTAGTGGATCATGGAATGATAGATAGGATTGTTCATCGGCATGATATTCCAAAAGTTATATCTTCTGTATGTAAAATACTAACTAAATCTGCACAGTAAGAAATAAGTAAATTATTCGTTGTTTTTTTCCTTTGCTTCATGGATGGATTTATATGGGTATTCTTTCACTAGATAGAATGAAGCATCTTTTAAAAGATTTAGGTAGACCACAAGATCGTCTTCCTCCGATAATTCATATAGCGGGGACGAATGGTAAAGGATCTACAGCAGCATTTTCTCAAAGATTACTTGAATCATCGGGATTATCTGTACATGTCCATACATCTCCTCATCTTATTAAGTGGAATGAACGTTTCCGTTTAGGTGTCAAGGGAGGTAGGGGAAAATTAGCAGAAGATCTCTTGTTAATTGATGTATTTAGTCGTGTTATGAGACTAAAAAGTGCCAGAAATATTACTGTTTTTGAATTATCAGTTGCGGTTGCTTTTGTTTTATTCTCAGAATATCCAGCAGATTGTGCTATTATTGAAGTTGGTATGGGTGGAAGATTTGATGCTACTAATATAATTGAAAGAACTGCTGTTTCTATAATTACGTCTATTTCTTTAGATCACGTAGAATATTTGGGAGATACTATTAGTAAAGTTTCAAAAGAAAAAGCAGCTATTATGAAAAGTAAATGTCCTGTAGTAATAGGTCATCAAATATATGATGATGCACGTGATGTTCTTATTGCAGAAGCAAAAAAAATGGGATGCCCATATCGTTTGTACGGCGATCATTTCTGTTCTTTTGAAAAAAATAAATGTCTTGTATACAAAGATGAGATTTCTCAAAAATATTTAACTATGCCTAACCTAATAGGTGAATATCAGTATATTAATGCAGCAACTGCTATTTGTGCTGTTCAGATGGCTGGTTTTGTATTACAAGATATCTTTATTAACGATGCACTACAGTCAGTACAATGGTTTGGAGTCCTTCAAAAAATTAATAATGGTTGCTTGCTTAGCAATTTACCAGATCATTCTGAAATATGGATAGATGGTGGTCATAACCCAGGTGCTGGTTTAGCTATTTCTAAAGAAATACCTAAATTACCAGGATTCTATCACAAGACGTTTTATCTTGTAATAGGTATGCGTAAGGAAAAAGACTATAAAAAATATTTGGAATCATTCGTCAGATTATCCCCAATTGTAATATCGGTTCCTGTTATGAACAATAAAAGTGATATTAAATCATCAATAAGTGTGGATACAAAGGTTTTAATGCAAGAAGCCATGAAATTAGGTTTCAGAGCATTAGCTTGCTCTTCTATTACAGAGGCACTTTTAAAAGTAAAAGAAATTAACGGTAAAATGCCTCCTCCATTTATTCTAATAGGAGGATCTTTATACCTTGTAGGAGAGTTCCTTTATAAAAATGGAGTGCAAATAAATTAAATATTATCTACTATTTTTCACCATTATTATTTAGCTTTAATATTATTTCACTCTTGTATTAATAATATTTATACGAGAGATAGTATCCATTTAGTTATATCACTCTTAGAAGAACCGCCTGGCATCATGGTGCCTACTATTTGACCATCTTTAAATAAAATAAGGGTAGGGATAGAAGATATTTTATACTGCTTAGATATAGAAGGGTTTTCTTCTATGTCAAGCTTTGTTATTTTTATCTTTTCAGCAAGTTCATCTGCAATATCGTCAATAATAGGTGATAAAATCATACAAGGACGACACCAACTTGCCCAAAAATCCACGATTACTGGACTAGAGCATTTTAAAACTTCTAAATCAAAACTATCAGTATTTACCTTTAGTGCACTCATCACATATACTCCATGTAAAACAATTAATTCAATACTTTACTAATCTTAATCTAATTTATAATCAAGGGATCTTAATTTCTATTTCTGCAAAAGCTTTATTTAATTTATGTTGAGGAATAACAAATATCTTTGGTTTTGAAACATAAATAAGCAAACATATTAAGCTCTTATTAGGATATGAATCCTTAAGGATTTGTTCATATATAGAAAGTTGTTCAATATGATTAGATGGAATAGAATCAATTTCTTCGGGAACATTATGATGAGTTTTATACTCAAATATAAAAATATTTTTCTTTGAGATCGATATTTGATCAACACGTCCAGAGACTATAACATCTTTTTTTGGAAAAAAAACTTTTCCAGAAATTGAAACTTCAGTATGAGAATCACAAGACATAGCTGTAATCATGATTGGATGTTCTAAAAGATTTGTAATAGATAGTACTAAATTTTTATACTCTTGTACGGAGTAAAACTTAGCATTTTTTTTACAGTATGAAGTTATGAATTGTTTTCGTTCGTTTTCAGGAATTTTAAAAATTATCTGTAGTAATTTATGAATCATAAATCCACGTTTTAAAGTATTACTTTCAGATAATAATGTTGTTAGACTTGTTGCACTGTTTTTTTCTATCATCGATGGATTGAGAATATAAGGTTCGTTTATCTTATTTTTAATAGGATATAAAAGTTTTTCAGGAATTATCTTTTGTTCAAATAATTGTTTTGTAATTGGTTCTGTTTCAACTGATATATTCTCAGGATGATGAATACTCCATTCATATGCTGTCCATTCATCTTTGTTTAAAGAATTTTTTAACTTTATTTTTTTTACTCTTTGATCACCAGAGAAAGAATCATAGACCATATCATACCAAGTTCTTTTATTTGATTTTTTCTCATGATTATTGTTATGATTGTTATTGGAATACTTGCAAATTATTAATTTGTCTGAAGCTCTTGTCATTCCAACATATAAAAGACGATTGTATTCTTCTTTAGTAGATTTTTTAATATATTCGATGATATTTGAAACCATATTATTGCGTGCATTAGATTTTGGTATCCACATTGGCGTTCCAGGATCATCGCTAAAAGATGGAGCAATATGCATTTTCTTTATGTAATTATGAGAAAAATATGCTGATCCTGTATCCACAAGGAAAACCACAGAAGATTCTAATCCTTTAGCAGCATGCACTGTCATAATACGAACTTCATTATGATTAGTACTGTTTTCTCTTTTGATAATAGGTGGATAATGTTCTAGTTCTGACATTAATTCTTGTAGACTAAAACAGCCTTTTTGTTCATTCCTTAATATAAAGTTAATAAATTCACTAAGAACGTCAATAACTTCGCTTCCAAAACGAGAAATGAACTGTTGTCTGCCTTTTTTTGCTACTAATATTAATGTAAAAAAATCATGAGGATTACAAAATTGGGAAATATTAATGAGTTCATTTATATATTGAATTATATGTTTGAATTTAGATATGCCGTTGTTGGCCATTTTTTTTATATATTCATAAACAGTTTCTTCTTTACCACGCTGTGTGCATATTGAGAATATCTCTTCTTCAGAAAAATTAAACAAAGGACTTTTCAGAATGGAAACCAGAGATAAATCATCTTCTTGTGATAAAATAAAATGTCCAAGAGCGATTAAATCCTTTATAGCAAGATGATCTGTCAGAATGAATCTATCATTTCCAGCAACAGATATTTTGTAATCATTTTTAAGGAATCTTGTCAGAAATGTGATAAAAGGAGTAGATTTGCGCTTTCGTACTAATACTAGTATATCTTTTTCTTGAATAAACCTTTTTTTATCATTGCTTCTGATGGTATCAGAACCGATCATATTCGCAATGGTATGAGCAATGCGTCTTGCTAAAATAGAAGCAGAAGATTCTTTTGGAGTAGAATCAAAATAAGATATCCAATTTTCATTTTCAGAATTACGCTCTGAAATTAATTCTTCCCAAAGCTGTACTGTTCCGACATGTCCAATGCGACTAGAACGATGCATAATAGTAGATTTATTATCTTCACTAAGCCCTTTTGCATTATCTGGTATAGAAAAGACCTTGTCTACAGCAGTTAGAATATCCGAAGTTGATCTAAAAGATATGGGAAGTTCTATTATAGAAAATTTCTGTCCTGCATCAGTAGCACGTTTTTTATTAATTTTTTTTTCACGTGAAACACGATGAGTTTCTGCCCCATGGAAAGAATAAATAGATTGTTTTTCGTCACCTACTGCAAATAATGTACGAGTATTTTGGTTCTTTCCAGAAAAAAAATCTTCAGTTAGAGAACGAATTACTTCCCATTGAATAAGACTAGTATCTTGTACTTCATCGATTAGTATATGATTGATTTCTTGGTCAATTTTATAGCGTATCCATGCACTTACATCACGTTTTTTTAAAAGATCGTTAGTGTAAATGATTAGATCTTCAAAATCAAGAACATAGTTCTTTTTTTTCAATTCTTCATAATGAGAATGGATATGTTTAGCTAATGTTAATGATGCTAAAGTTGATTTAAAAATTTTGTATGTGTTAAAGCGATCTTTTATTTCTAAGAACTTTTCTTGTGATTCTTGTAGTTTTTCCTTTAAGTAAGGTGCTTTCTTAGCAATTTCTTTTGAGATAATATTCTTTTTAGGAGATCCTTTTTTTGTTAAAAAAAAATATGATAAAATATTAAAATATTCTTCAATACATTGATTTTTAGATGATTTTTTTAGATTTCGAATTTGATCTGATATTTCATATTCTTCTGTTTCTATAAGTAACTGAAGATATTCCTGCACGTAATTTTCTTGAGAACATGGTAATATCAACAAATCTTTATATATAAGTTCATAACTTTCATTAGAAGACAGGCCGAAGCGCTTTTTTAATAATTGTTCTTCTCCACCATGATTCTTAGCAAAACAAGAAAATTGCTTAAGAGCATTTCTATTACTAATGATATCAGACATTAATGTTTCTAGATCTGTTTCATTTGATATTTCAATTATTTTATAAAAAGCCTTTTTGAGCTCTATATTGTTATCTAACATGATAGAAGAAAGCATTGATTTTTGAGCTTCTGCTATTAGCTTTTTTGATTGATCGTCGTCTATTATAGAAAAATTACTTGTAATATTTGCTTCCAAGGGGAATTGTTGCATAATTGATTCACAAAAAGCATGAATAGTTTGAACTTTTAATCCTCCAGGAGTTTCAAGTATTTTAGTAAGTAAAGATCGAGCTTTGGAAATATCTTTTTTCGTGGACTTTTTACCCTGGATTTTCGTGATTTCAGCAGAAAGAATTTCGGTAGATAAATGAGACCATTCAGTAATTATTTCTAGAACACGATGCGACATTTCTGCTGCTGCTGCTTTAGTATGAGTAAGGCATAAAAGAGTAGAAGGATGAGAATTAGCCAGGAGAAGACGCAAGATTCTTTGAACTAGAATATGGGTTTTTCCAGATCCAGCATTAGCAGAAACCCATGCAGAACTAGTTGGATCAGAAGCTAATAATTGTTTTGATTTTGTTTGAGATATTAAGTTTGTAGTTTCAAAATTATCTTGGAATGAATTATGATGTATCATATTCTTCTCTCCATTCTGCCACGCGGGCAAGGTGATCATATTCCATACAAATATCGTTTTTTTCTGAAAGACGTAAATGTGATATAAAAGGTCTCTTACCATTTTGTAGCAATGTTATCATTGTTATTAAATTGTTGAGAGATCTTTCTGCAAGCTCAACAGCAGAACATTTTTTTTTATTATCTGTAATACAATCTTCTTTAAATTTTTGTTTGAGCCTTATATAAATAAGATTATCAACTTTTTTGCAATCAATTTGATTAAAAGATCCAGTTTGCAAAGCTGCAGCTTCTAGAGCAAGTTGTGGATCAATCAGTTGCTGAGCCATATTCTTAGTAGGATTATCCCCAGTTTTATAATCTATGATGTCAACGAAACCAGATTTTAACAGATCAATGCGATCAGCAAAACCAGTTAAATTAACTCCAATGGATTCTATTTTCATGCTTGCATGAACATTGACAAAGCTTTTTTTTATTAAACGTTTCCTCTGTCTTTTTTCTTCATTCTCTAAAAAACAATGAGATATTTTATGAAAAAGATGACGCCAAATAATATCTATATGATGAGGAATTTTTTTTTTTTCAAAAGCAGAATCAATAATTTTTGTCATAAGAAAATTCATTTCAGGTGTGTTTTTATTAATTCTTCTTTTTACTAATTCTGCGATAATATCATGAAAAAGTATTCCGCGATCTCGTTGGTCAGGATCTTTCTTAAATCTAGGTATAAAATGTAATTTGAGAATTTTCTTTGCGTAAATAGCATATGGATCGCTTATTAGTTTTTTTATCTCTGAAAAAGAATAAGTTTTAGGTTGCATATTTCGGGGAGGGAAAGGTTTCGGGCGTGTGTAATGTGGTTGTCTTTTTGTATTATCTAAATTCCTAGCCCAATCTAGATAGCATTGACCTCTTTTTTTGAGATTATTTGAAAAATCTTTTCCTCCAAAAATTAAAAGTTGTTGCAACCAACGTGATGCAATAGTTGGAATATTATTTTCTCGTAAAGAGCGTGTATATATAAGATGGCGTGTTCCGCTTGCTGTTTCAAAATCATGTGCTGCTTGCCCTATGTATTTTTCATCTGTTTCTAACCCTAGATCAAATTTCATTGTTCGTGATAAAAAAGGATTTTTAGAGATATTTTTAGGCCAAGTACCTTCGTTCAGACCTCCTAGTATCAATGTATCAAAATGTAGTAATCTAGATTCTAATGTACCCAATATGAATATATTAGATGACTTTTCAATCTTAGGTTGAACCGTCTCCCCAGCAATAAGAGATTTAATAATATCAATCCATTCAATATTGCTTGCTTTTATGCAAGAACCAGTTTCAAGAATTTTCCTGAATAATGAAAATAGAGTTCTCCCTTCTTCTGTTAACCACAAATCGGGTAGTTCTTGATTTTCATCAATGCATACATTTTGCAAACAAATAGTTGTTAATTTTGTCCAATCTGATATACTTAAGTTGTTATCGTAATTTTTATCCATCTGATTTTCAATTAAAGGTTTTATGGATTTTACGATTTTATCAGCTAGTAATATAGCTAATTCTTTATCTTCTTCAGACAAGCGTGATTGCCAATTAGGAATATGCGAATCATCTTTTTGTGCATTAATTTTCTCAATAACTAGAGATTTTAAAGAAACTATATCATAATGATTGGTATTATCCCGAAGTGCAATTAATTCAAGTGCATTTTTTGCTTTGGATAGATATTTTTCAGAAAATCCAAATTTTGCTAGAGGATGTTTAATTAAGATAGCAATAGCCATAGCGTCATTGGGTTTAAATACTGCATTTAAAATAGATATAAGAATTGAATTTTGTAAGGTAGCTGATAATGGTATACCAGCAGAAATATCAATATTTACCCCAAAGCGTGTAAGTTCTAGTTTTACACGACGAGCTAGGTCTCGATCAGTTGTTATCAGTGCGGATTTTGTTTTTTTATTTTCATCGATAGACATACGCAATGCAATTGCTATAGCAGTTGCTTCTTCTCGTTCGTTATCTGCTTCAATTAATTTTACATTGGAAAAAGATTTTTGGATATTTTGTCTTATTTTATTTTCTAAAAGATCTGTATCATGTATTTCAGAGTTATCTTGTGGTAAAAATGATTTTGAAATAATTACTGAACGAAAATACATTTCGTCATCAACTGTTCCTAAATTTTTAACATCTTCACGTTTAATATTCAAAAATTTCAAAAGATTTGCTAAAGAATATTGAGGGTGAGATGAGTATTTTACTTTTGAGTTTGCAATATTATTAGATTTTTCTGTAATCATATTCCATATCTTAGTTGGTATAGAAAAATCTAATCCTGGTAAAATTATTGCACCATTTGGATCATTTGCTACAGTTGACATTAATCTGGCAGTTGCAGGGATTGAACCGGTTGAACCAGCAATAATTATAGGGCCTTTTGTCCCTTTCAAAATGTATTCTTCTTCTGCTTTCATGAGAGCTATTTTATACTGAACAGGAGAAGAGTAATTAAGTTCAAAAAGTCTTGCTATCCAATATTTACTAGCAATTTTTAAAAATTCTAAAGCCATCAACCACCACATACCATATTGTTCATTCTTAAGTTTATACAATACTTCCCATTGTTTTTCTTCTGTTTCAATTATATCAATAATCTCTGCTAAATTTTTTGCGAGCCAAATGGCATTAGCAGGGCTTATTGGCAATATTAATGGTGATTCTGGATATATATTTTTTATATTATTAGGCAACTGATTTCGCCAAATTAGAATTAAGTGTGCTAGTTCTAAAAGGCGTTGTATGTTCGGAACAGGGGGATTGAGATTATATGAGAGTAGAAGATCTGCAGTGAAGTTTCCTTCTATAATATCTCCCAATGATTTTATTACAGGTAGAATGATAGATTTCTGCCCTATAATTTCTATAAACTCTGAACGCAATTCTTGGATTGCACGTTTTGTGGGGACATAAATTGTAACTGAAGCTAAAGATATAGGATTAAATGAATCGTATTGAAAATTTTTTACTAATGATCCATCTAATAAATGAACGATCATCTCCTTAAAAAAATTAGAAGACGGTGAAATAGTAAAAATATTGGATTTTTTATTTCGCATTTTTATCAATTATAATTGGTTTATCTTAGTTAAATTATTCTATTTTTGATATGAATGAGTAATTTTTATTAAGATAGGATATAATCCATTTCTCCGCTGAAATAGTAGCTTGTCTTCCATTTTTCTCTTGATTAAGTTGTATATCAATAGATTTTTTCGGAAGAAAACTTTTCCCTATCTCAGGCCATTCAATGATGCAGATTCTTTCGCTTAAAATTTCATCAAATCCCAATTCAAATATCTCCTGATAGCTAGATAATCTATAAAAGTCAAAATGAGCTATTGGTATACTAGCTTCATATAATTGTACTAATGTAAAAGTAGGGCTTAAAACTTCTAATTCATTATTATTTGCTAAAAAACGTATTATAGAGCGTGCTAAAAAAGTTTTTCCTGATCCTAAATCCCCTGATAGGTTTAGACAGTCTCCTAGTTGGAGTATAGACGCTAAACACTTCCCAAGTAGAATAGTGTTTTCTTCATTAGGAAGAGGAATTATTGCAATATTTTCTTCATAAAACTTCATAGTAAATCTAATTTCATTCTTTTGAGGGAATTCTACAATTGATTGTTGTAATTCCTTCATGAGAACTATTAATTGATACATTTCCGCCATGAAGATTTATAAAACTTTCTACTATGGATAATCCCAATCCTACCCTTCTGCGTTGTCCAGGAGGTGCATTTGAAATAAATCTATTAAATACATTTTTACATATATCTTCAGGAATAGGTGATCCATTATTTGTAACAGAGAAAATAAAATCATTATTTTCACGAGAAGCATTTAAAATTACTTTAGATCCTTTAGAAGAAAAATTTGCAGCATTACTGAGTATTTTGGCAAAAATTTGAAGTAATCTTTGTTTATCTGCGACGAAAGATCCTAATTCACAACTAGGAACAACCTTGAGCTCTATATTATTTTCATGCATTTTGCTAGCAATAGATTGTTTTACCTCATTTAATAGATCATTGAGAACAATGGTACTGTAATTTAATTCCATAATTCCAGCGTCAACAGTAGCAAGATCAAGAATATCATTGACTAGATTTAACAAAAGCTCTGACGAAGTAGATATATACTCTACATATTGAGATTGTTTAGGATTTAATCTACCTAATTTAGATGTTTTAAGTAAATCAGTAAATCCAATAATATTAGTTAAAGGAGAACGCAATTCGTAAGATACATGTTGGACAAAATTATTTTTAATTTCATCTGCTTTGCATAATGCCTCATTTTTTTCTGTTAAAGCTCTCTCTGCTCTAACTGAATCTGTCACATTTGCAAAAGTTAACATTGTTTGTGCATTCTGCAAAGGAATAATAGAATATTCAAGGACTGAACCTGATAACAACTCAAGTTTTCCTTGTAATGATTTCCTTTCATCATCAAAACTTGTGATTATTGCAGCAAATATATCCCATCCATCTGACTTATTATAATATCTAGAACAAGCAGTTGCAATATTACGAATATGTGTTCCAGGAGATATTTGGTTTTCATCTGTTTCCCATAGAGATCTAAAAGCAGGATTTGATAACTTTATTTTACCATCCGGCCCAAAAACAGCAATTCCTTCAGACAAATGATCGATAGTTTCTCCTTGTACTTTTAATAGGGTGTTATATCTTGTTTCTAGGTCTACTTGGACTGTTAAATTTTCAAACATCCAAGTTGTTCCTCCACGTGGGTTATTATAAGAGACTACAACATGTAGTGTTTGTCCATTAGGTAAATGCCAAGTGTCTTCATACGTTCCTGAAGATTGGTAAACAGAAAAAATATTTTCTTTCCAAGTTTTCCAATTGAGTTGCTCCGGTAATTTATTTGCAGATCTTAAAAATTCAATAAGTTCATCATTACTTGGATTGGAATCTAGAAATGTCGAATCTATTCCCCATAATTTTATAAAAGATTGATTGTAAAATTGTAAGTATCTATTTTGATCAAATATTGCTATGGCAAATGCCAAATTATGTAGTATTTCATATGTATCGGTAAGCTGACTATTGAAAGCTATTTCTTTTGAAATATCAATGGCAATACCAGCTTCTCCAAAAGAATTTAATGAACGAATTATCTTATAAGATTTGTTTTTTTCATGTTCCAACGTAGAGATAGTTTCGCAAAATTCCTCTCCTAATTCATTATAAGATAGCATTTTCTTTTTAATTTCTTCTTCGAATAATTTACGATTGTCAAAAATTATTTTTTTAATAAAATCTTCTTCTGTTTCTGTATTTTTTTTGTAGCTATTATTGGTCCAGATAATATCTCCTCTTTGGTCAAGTTGCCATACTAAGGAATCAAGGGAATCAAATAATAATTTGAAAATTGATATATGACCACTGAGTTTTTTGCATTGCAAAATATTTTCTGCTAATTCCGAATATATACCATTAAGAGTTAAAATACGAAGAAACGCGCAACTTCCAGATACTCTTCCCTCTATTTTAATTGCACAATCATTTTTAGTCTCTGCTATGAGATCAAAACATTTACCATCTTTACGTAAATTCTCTATTTCCCTTGATAGTTTTATATAATGATGAAATTTTAACCAATTTTCGAAAGATAGAATGTCAATATTTGTTTGAGGAATATCTATTTCTTGATTTAATTGTCCAATTACTTCAGTTTTTTCATCTTTTCCATCCCAAACAATGATTATACAATTACTTTTAGTCAACAATGAATGGTATTTTGATAATTGATAATATACTTTAGAAAGACAAGAGTATGTTTCGTTAAGCTTCTTAGCGATATTATTCCTTTGTCGCACGAGTAGTATTATTGAAGTAATGGTAAAGGATAGTATTACAACTATCGTTCCAAATAGTGCTATTTTACAAGAGATAATTGTCTAAACTCCTAATTAATTTCCTGTGCCTATTGTTGCAATGCTTGTCATCATTTACATTATTATAACCAATTTAAGTGGCTATTGTAGAAAATAAATTATCTTTTGAGCATATTATATCTTATTTTGACGAGGGATTTTTGTTTGTGTCAACATTGTCACAGTCTATTTGCTTTGTGATTTTTTGTATTCTATTTGTTTTTTTGAAACTATTTTATTTTCTACTATTTTGAAATAAATTACAAATCAAAATCAGTATTTTTTGAATACTAGGACATGTCAGCATGAGTAAGTATCTTTGATATGTCAGCATGAGTAAGTGTCTTTTAAAAAATTATAGTCTTTACCTTCTTTTCTATCTTAAGTAAAGCTCCCTCTAGTAGGAGGAATAATATGCTTTTAATATCTAATTTATCCTTGATATTCTTATTTTTATTATAGTATAATTAAGATAATATACTTATTTAAGATATCATTGATTTAGATAGTGAAATACTAATTATAATCAATCAATATTTTGTTCTCATGACAATTATTATATAAAAAATATTGGCTAGTACAAAAAGATTAGCTATGTATCATGCAGTTTTTTGAGATATAATAATCTGGAATCTTTTATAATAAAATTTGGTTGTCTATATAAGACAATTCATAAATGATAAAAATGTTTCACTATAGTGTATTTTGATGGATATTGGTGATAAGGGGAAGAGTTTTTTTATGGATAAATTTGATTTGGCGGGATCTCCTCGTGTATATTATAATTTGAGTATAAGCAGATTATATGAAGAATCAATCCGCCGAGAAAAAACAGTTGTCACCTGTCATGGATCCTTGAGAGCATTAACTGGGCAACATACAGGTCGCTCGGCTCGTGATAAATTCATTGTTCGAGATGATTCTACCGAAAAAGATGTTTTTTGGGAGAATAACAAACATATCTCTCCTGATAATTTATCTGCGTTAAAATCTGACATGTTGGATTATATCAAGGATAAAGAACTATTCGTACAGGATTTAGTTGCTTGTCCTAATACAAAAAATTCCATTTCCGTACGTGTAGTGACGCAATATGCATGGCATTCCTTGTTTATACGAAATTTGTTGAAGCATAAAGAAGATCTTGAATATATTCATGATATGAAGAATTTACAGGTTATAGTATTGCCTGAATTCTGTGCTGATCCAAATCGACATGGATGTCGTTCAGAGACAATAATAGCAATTGATTTTAGTATAGGTTTGATATTAATAGGCGGAACTTCATATGCTGGAGAGATAAAAAAATCAATATTTACTTATCTCAATCATGTTTTTCCAGAACGTGGGATTATGCCAATGCATTGTGCTGTTAATATGGATAAAAAGGGAGATGTAGCGTTATTTTTTGGTCTTTCTGGAACAGGGAAGACAACTTTGTCAGCAAGTAATGAAAGATTTCTTATCGGGGATGATGAGCACGGTTGGGATGAAGAGGGGGTTTTTAATTTTGAAGGAGGTTGCTACGCGAAGTCTATTAATCTTTCGAAAGAAATGGAACCGGAAATTTTTGCTGCTTCCTGTCGTTTTGGAGCAGTTCTTGAGAATGTAGTTGTTGACAATTGTGGTGTTCCTAATTTTAGAGACGGTTCTATTACAGAAAATACTCGTGCTGCTTATCCTATGAATTTTGTTCCTAATCATGCATTAAAGTCAGTAGGAGGACATCCGAAACATATTATTATGCTTGCTGCTGATGCTTTTGGAGTTTTGCCTCCAGTCGCATATTTAAATCCTGAGCAAGCATTATATTATTTTCTTTCTGGTTATACTGCTAAAGTCGCTGGAACAGAAAAGGGAGTTTTAAAGCCAGAAGCAACATTTTCAGCGTGTTTTGGAGCCCCATTTATGTCCAGAGATCCTGCTAAATATGGTAAAATCCTCAAGGATTATATTAATAAGTATTGCGTTGACTGTTGGCTTGTAAATACTGGGTGGACTTCTGGCTCATACGGAGAAGGTTATCGTATGCCTCTAAGCGTAACACGTGCACTTTTGAAAGCAATTTTTGATAATTCTATTAAAAATATGCCTTATCGTATTGATGAAAATTTTGGTTTTTCTGTTCCTATAGAGGTTGAGGGATTAGATAAAAAAATTTTGGATCCAAGAAGTTCTTGGAGCGATATTAAAGCATACGATATAAAAGTGAGAGAACTATTGTCAATGTTTGAGGATAATTCTAAAAAGAAAAAATTGCTGATATCATAAAGCAAATTTTTTTCGTAAAGGGTAAATATATTATAATTTTCTTATAGCAATTGTTTCTACTAAGTGATTATTCGCTTTTGATAAAATAATGTTTGCGCGTCCTCGTGTTGGCAAAATATGCTGTTTTAAGTTAGGTAGATTTATTTCGTGCCAAGCTTTTTCTGCTATTTGTAAAGAATTTTTTTCGCTTATTTTGTTTAATCTATAAAAATATGAACTTGGATCAAGCAATGCCTTTGTTCGCAATTCCATGAAGCGATTTAGATACCATTGATAGATATCTTTTTCATCGGCATCTATGTAAATTGAAAAATCCAAAAAATCTGAAATTATAGGTGTATTTTTATGAACATCTAACGAAGTATTTTGTTGTAGTATATTAACCCCCTCTATCAAAATTATATCAGGTTGGTTGATCTCGTAGAATTCTCCTTCTAATATGTCATATTCCGAGTGCGAATAACGTGGTACAAAAACTTTTTTTTTCTCATATTTTACATCATAAAGAAACCTTATTATTTTGTTTACATCATAGCTTTCAGGGAATCCTTTTCTGTGCATAAGATTTTTTTTAGTTAGAATTTCATTAGGAAAAAGAAAGTTATCCGTCGAAATAAGGGAAACTTTAAAATTAGAAATTTGTTGTAACAAAAGACATATGACGCTGGCAACAGTGGACTTCCCTACGGAAACAGATCCCGTAATTCCAATAGTCAATGTTGTTTTAGTTGTTTTTTTGATACTTAAAAATTTATCATACTGTTGACATTTTTTTTTATTAGAGATCACATCTATCAGTAAAAAATATGATAAGGGTAGGTATGTTTTGATTATTTCATTTGTATTAATTGGATTATCAATAAAAAGTAATTTATTATCTATTGCTTTAATTTGGGCAGAAGAAATGTTTACATGATCCGTCCATTCGTGAGATGTAAAAAAGTGATAAAGGGAATTATTTTTCATATTCATAAGATAATATTCTTTGGTAATTAAAATTATATAAGTTTTGTATCCTCATTTTTTTATCACGAGGCATACATTTAAGATAATTTTATCTTTTATGATATTTCACAATACACAATTGGGAAATGTTATACTTTGCATAACATATTTTTTGCATAAATCATAAATCATTGAAAGAAATAATTTTTTTTTTGTTATTCTGTATATTAGAACATGTGTTCATATTATCTTTAATAGGAATTTCACTTATAATTTTAATTACGCTATAATTAAGATAATTTATTGTGATATATACCATAAATGTTTTATCGGATTGCATTTAATATCATAATTTTATAAGGATATTCCTATGATGGTAGATTTTTTTTTAATCAAGCAATAATTTACGGAGCAATTATGGAAGCAATGAATAATGAGCATTCTGCTGTTAAAATATATTCTACTACAATTTTAACGGTGCGTAAGGATGGAATTGTCGTAGTTGCTGGTGATGGACAGGTAAGCCTTGGGAACACTGTTATGAAGGGTAATGCTCGTAAAGTTCGTCGTTTAAGTAAGGGTAATATAATAGCTGGATTTGCTGGATCTGCTGCAGACGCATTTACTCTTTTAGAAAGATTAGAAAAAAAACTTGAACAATACCCAAATCAGCTTTTACGTGCATCTGTTGAATTAGCTAAAGATTGGCGTATGGATAAGTATTTGCGCAATCTTGAAGCAATGATATTGATAGCTGATAAAGCAACAACATTGGTTATTACAGGTATGGGGGACGTTCTTGAGCCAGAACATGGAATTATGGCAATCGGATCTGGGGGATCTTATGCTCTTGCTGCTGCTCGTGCTTTGATGAATACTCAGAAGAGTGCAGAGGAAATAGCTCGCGAGGCTATGTCTATTGCTGCTGATATTTGTGTCTATACTAATCATGAAATTGTATTAGAAACATTGGAAGTCGGAGGTGAATAGGAAATACTATGCTTACACTTACATTTAATTTTTCTCCGCGTGAAATTGTTTCTGAGCTTGATCGCTATATTGTTGGCCAAAAAGACGCTAAACGTGCTGTAGCGATAGCACTGAGAAATCGTTGGAGAAGGCAGCAGTTACCTGCTAATTTATGTGACGAAGTGATGCCCAAGAATATATTGCTTGTTGGTTCTACGGGTGTTGGAAAAACAGCTATTTCCCGTCGCTTGGCAAAGTTAGCAGGAGCACCTTTTATTAAGGTTGAAGTGACTAAGTTTACTGAGATTGGGTATGTTGGGCGTAATGTTGAGCAGATTATACGAGATTTAGTTGATGTTGCAGTCAATCTAGTCCGTGAAAATAGACGTTATGAGGTGCGAGAACAAGCTGGTATTAATGCAGAAGAGAGAATATTAGATGCTCTGGTTGGAAAGTCTTCCACACCTAATACGCGAGAAGTATTTCGTCAAAAATTACGCAATGGGGAAGTGTCTGATAAGGAAATTGATATGGAGGTATCTGATACAGCTCCTGATATTTCAAACCTAGATATACCAGGAATAGGAGCGAGTGTAGGAGTTCTAAATCTTTCAGAAATATTTTCCAAGGTTATGGGTGGAGGACGTAAGAAAAAGATTCGTACATCTGTTCAAAAGTGTTATCCAGAACTTATACGTGAAGAATCTGATCGATTGATTGATATGGATAAATTGCATAGAGATAGTATCCAAATGGTTGAAAATTACGGGATTGTTTTTCTTGACGAAATTGATAAAATAGTTGCAAGAGATTCAGGAGACGGAATAGGTGTTTCTCGTGAAGGGGTGCAGCGTGATCTTTTGCCTTTGGTAGAAGGATCTTCTGTCTCGACGAAATATGGCTCTGTTAATACAGAGCATATTCTTTTCATTGCATCGGGAGCTTTTCATGTTTCTAGGCCAGCTGATCTTTTGCCTGAGATGCAAGGAAGGTTCCCAGTCCGTGTTCATTTAAAATCTTTAACTAGAGATGATTTTAAATTGATTTTAACTGACACGGAATCAAATCTCATACTCCAATATAAGGAGCTGATGAAGACAGAAGGTGTTACTTTAAACTTTACTGATGATTCAATAGATGCTCTTGCTGATGTAGCTGTGAATTTAAATAGTACTGTTGGAGATATAGGTGCTCGTAGATTGCAAACAGTGATGGAGAGGGTTTTAGAAGATATATCTTTTTCTGCTTCAGAGCTTCAAGAAAAAACCGTTGTGATTGATTCAAAGTACGTGCGTTTACATATAGGTGATTTTTCTTCTGAAATGGATGTATATCGCTATATTTTATAAATATTTTTCTTTGTAAGAGTCAAATATTTTAGGTTATGTTATGTATAGTGACTGAGTAATTTTTTATGAGTAATTTTAGTTGACTTAAATTATGTTATCTGTT
>NZ_JAAEJX010000007.1:0-81995 GCF_036858155.1 Candidatus Liberibacter brunswickensis
AATCTAGGTATTGGTCAGTATCGTAGTAGTACTTTCAAGAAACGTATTGATGAATCTGATTGGCAAAACGCATCTATTGAATGTAAAAGATGGGTTTACTCAAGAGGTAAGAAGTTAAAAGGATTGGTTATGAGAAGGGAAGTTGAAGCTACATTGTTGTTAAAAAGTTAGAGTGATTAAAAGGTGTGAGGTGTATATTATAGGATTTTGGTTCGAAGATATAATAACTAGAGAAAAGAAAGGTATAAAAAAAATGAATAACTTTACAGGTTTTTTGGTAATATAAAAGCTATTTCCTGTTAATTTTTTTAAACGATTCTTTCCTATGGGAGATGTCGTAAATTATATAATGATTATCCTCTTTTTGGTATAAAATAATTCGATAACAATAACGTATAGTGACTACGAAAGTGTTTTCTTTATTTTGTACCTTTCTTAATTTAGAAGTATCCCCACTAGCTGTGACATAGGAAAAATAATTAAAAACCGATTTTCTAACATCAACGGGTATTTTCTTTAATGGTTTATTGATGTATTCTGGTATATCAATTTTTACTTTACCCTCCATTTTAAGATGCTATTTCCTCCCAGTAATTATCCCAATCTTCTGTGCTAGAAAGAGTTTTTATTTTTACGTTTTTATTTTTTGAGCTTAATTGCGCCACTGATGCTTTCAAAAACACAGCAAAATCCCATATCATATCTGAACGTTTTTTGTAGCTATTCTTGATGCAATCAAGCACAATAGTTTTTAAAGCGGGATCAAACGGTATATAATTTTTATCTATATCATCATAAATACGATTGCCATCTCTAAGTAGTAACGATGCTCTTTCCTCACAGGTTTCAGCCAATTTTGCCCAATCATCTATCTCATCTTGGCTTACTTCTTCTTTCTTTTTTATTTTAGAGATAAGTAGAATGTATTCTTCCATATATGGGATATTTTCGTCAAAAGAAGCAAACCCATTGTCTATTATTCTATTTATTTTTACACGAGCATAAGTATATTTCATATTGGGTACGAGTTGCTCTTGCAACTCTTTAATTACACGTGCCTTATTATTTTTTCCTTGCCTTAGGCCACTCGGTGGGAAAAAGTCGCAATCAATACCCGACATATCTTGTTCTAACGTTAATGCCATTATCATGATCTCCCCCTTTTTTATCATAGTGCCTTAATCAAGTTGAAAAATCAATTAAACTTCGAAATATCTTGTATCTTTTTGTAGATTATAATTAAAAAAGTGCGGGCATCATAAAGTAAAACAACGTAGAATCAATGCTATTTACTATTGTAGATTCTAGGGTTAGGGCGTATCTAAATAATTGATTTTACGGTGTAATTACGGTTATACTCCATTATGTGCTAAGGAAGCTTCTCCTGGTAATACTTGTGTTCCTCCACCTATCAATGATGCAGTAGTAGCAGAATGATGTGGAGAGCGAAAAGGTCTATCTCGTACAAAAGAATATTCATGTGATGATTGACCAAAGATGGAATAAATCATTGATACTTCTATAGATTCTTCTAAAGATAAAGGTGGTAGTATTGATGGTAAGCAAGAAGCAAGCATGGATTTTCCTGCTACAGGTGGTCCAATCATTAATAAATTATGACCTCCAGCTGCTGCTATTTCAAGAGCACGTTTGGTAGTTTTTTGGCCTTTTATATCTGCAAAATTTGGAATATTATTTCGTGTTTTAGATGTATATTTTAAAGGTTGAGGTATAAGTTTTTTGTTATTTAAGTGATTTATTAGTTCTAAAAGATTATATGGAGCTATAATTTTCATGTTATCCGATGCTCACGCAGCTTCAGATCCACAAGATTGAGGGCAAATTAAATCTTTTTTGATATTTTTTGCACAAATAGCAGCAGATAGTAATCCATTAATTTTACCTAATGATCCATCAAGATTTATTTCTCCTACCGCTAAATATTTTGATAATAATTCACCATTAATTGCTTTAATAGATGCCATTAATGCAAGGATAATAGGAAGATCATAATGAGATCCTTCTGTCGGTAAATCTGCTGGAGATAAATTAATGGTAATCTTTTTACTAGGAAGAGCAAGACCGCATGAATAAAGTGCAGATTGAATTCTTTCACGACTTTCTATGACAGCTTTATCTTGTAATCCAACTATTTGCACTCCAACTCTTCCAGGAGATACCATTACTTGAACTTCTACAGGTATTTCTTTTATACCATGAAATGCAATTGTAGAAATTCTTGAAATCATATTTCAAACTTTAAAATTAATCTTAAAATAAAAAAGTATTTATATAATTATTTATATTACTAAAAATCAGACTATAGCAAGTATAAATTTGTTGTATATAAAATTTAAGTGACTTTTTATATAAAGATTAATCATATGATCTTTCTGATTAAGAAAAAACATTTATTTTAATAATACATTCAAAATTATTTTTTATAACGTTCTTCCAGATGAATGTACAAGCATTATGTAGACTTTTCCATAATTTGACATAATATGTTCCTGTACAATAGAAGGGTCAACATTAGAGTTAGTTTTTTCAGATAGCATTACTTCAAAATTTGATATATAGCTATCAACTTCATTTTTAAATTCTGAATCTACTACGTATTTTTCTTGAAGATTTCTAAATACTTTCTGTCCCTTTATAGTATACAAGCGATGGCTTAATATGTCTTCTTTTCCTTCTTTATAAGATTTCCATAGATTAACAAAAGCATCATAATCAACAAAATTTGAGATATTATTTAGTAGATTATCCATAAAAGACGGCGATGTTTTATCTTGAATACCCATAGATGAATAATCATTTTTTTTGCTATTGGTAGAAGAATTTAGAATACCATTAAACCATTTTTTTATCAAATGACTATTTTTTATCTGTGTATCTGATTTATTTTCTTCGATATTACTATTACTATTATGAAATTTTTGATTATTTTTTATATAATTATTTACTAATTTCTTAAAATCTTTTAATACACTAATTTGCTCTTCTAGGGCATTGCGTATGCTATCAGAGCTTTCTTTTGCCTCTTTTACTAAAGATACAGAATTACGTTTTAAAATATCTCTAGAATTGTTCAAATCTTCATTTATTCTATTCGAAGTAAATGTGATATCTTTGCTTGTTTTAGATAATTCTTTAGTAAAAGAATCTATTTTACTATTTATAGAATCCAAAAATAATTGCATAGATTGATCTGATTTTTTTTCAATAATAGAAAATATATTTTCAATATTAGGAATATAAGAACTTATTTTATCAACAATAATATTTGATAAGTCACCTGATTTTTCCTCTATCTTCATAAAATTACTGTCAATAGTTTGCATAGTTTTGTTTCCAATATTAGTTAAATCATTATTGATAACCTTTATTGTATTAAGACTACGCTCTTCTACATTAGATAATGTTCCATCTATTTTCGTAAATGATTCTCGGAAACTATCGATCATATTTTTAACAACATTTTCTGAAATAGAATCAGCTTGTTGTACAATTTTCTTAATATCTAATAAGAGGGAATTAACAAACTGTTGAGCTTCACTGGATTTGTTTACCAATTGGTTGGTCAATCCTATTAAGTTGTTTGCTCTTTTATCTAGAGTTAATCCAGTTTCAGATTGTGCTTTCACAAGTGAGTTATGGGCATTTATTAAAATATGAGAATTTTTATCAAATTTATTTACGATCTCAGATATCTGCAATAAAGAAACCTTTGATATTTCACTTATATCTTTAATTTTTTTCTCAAATAGCTTTGATGATTCCGAAAATACCATATTGATTTGTCCTGTAGTTTCGGTAATGCGATTAGTAGTTTGATACAAGCTCTTATCTACTTTATTCAGAGAATTAGTGGCGTTATTTAATATTGTTGTTATGTCTAAGCTACTGTTATTAATACGACCAGTGACCATTTCAACTTCACTAATTAATAACTTTTCAAGCTTTTTAAACGAATTGGCAGCATTATAAATTTGTTTTTCTATAATATTTACTATATTATTTCCTTCTTGATTAAATGCTCCAGAAATAGAATTTGATATTTCAATTGATTTCTTAGATAAAATATTATCAAGAATATTAGAACGTTCTTCAAAAGATAATACCATGGAATCATTATTTTTATCGAAAATATTTTCCATATTTTTCATGCTTGATTCAAAACAATGAATATATTCTTTAAACTGTTTGAATATTATAGATTCATGAGATTCTAACGAATTATCTAAATTTGAAATAATTTCTCTTATTCCATTAATTCTTTCTTCTATTAAAGAGCGAGATTCGTTGGTATGAGATGAAATAATATTATCAACATCTTTTAGTATCTTGGATATACTATCGCCAAAAATTTCTAAATTAGAACAAAACTTCTCTTCTCTTTTCTCTAATAATTGGCTAGTCTCAACAAATTTTTCGGAAATATCAAGTATTTCTCCGCTGATTCGAGAAGTATTTTCTATAATTTGACCAGTTATAACATCATTATTTTCCAATATTTTCTGTGAAATTTCCTGAGTTTTTTTGGATAATCTTTGTTCTGAATTTTCCATGGTTTTCGAGATTTCATCCATAAAGAATACAATCTTCTCGCCAAAAAATTCTTTACATTTTTTAATTTTTTGATCTACGGAATTCAGAGATAGTTCTAGTTGTCCAGAAACATCGTCTGTTGATTTAGACATACTACTAATAACTACAACTAGTTCTTGAATAAGGTTATTGATACTATTTGACAAATCTTTAAAGGAAGAAGAAGAATTATCAACAATCTGTGATAAAGACTTCTCTTGTTCTTTTAAGTTGTTTTCTAAATCTGTGGCTTGTTTAGAAACTGAGACAGACAAGCAAGATGATTTATCATCAATAATGCGGATAAGATCATCTGACTTTTCTTGTAATAGCTTATCAAACTTCTGATGACAAAGAAGCAATGCATTGTTTACTGAATTATTACTACAGTTAAGTAAAGATTCAATACGTGAAGAATTTTCATTTAAAATATCTTGAATAAACTGTGATGCAGATCCAACAACACCATCTATTTTATTTTCGTTGCCAGCAAGGGTTTGTTTTAAAATATTGATATGATCAGAAAGCTTTCTATCTAAAGTTTTATTATTCTCGTCATAAGACAATAAAATATTGCCCATAGATTCTTTGAATGTTTTTGCAACTCTCATATCAGCATCAGAAATCTTTTCTAACATAATTTTAGAATGATTTTCTAATGTTATTCCAATATTACCTTGGATTTTAGTTAGAGAATTAACTACATCTACTGCTTTGGAATAGGCTATATCTGTTAATTTTTCTATATCTAGAGAAATTTTTTCAATTAAAAGATGAGATTGATTAACAAGATTATTTTCAAATTTTAATTGATTGTCCGATAAAGAATTTATAAAATTATTATTACGTTGATCGAAAGTATTGCAAAGTAATTCTTGAGCTTGTTCTAGAGAACAAAGAATCTTATTAGAGTGATTTACAAGATCACTTCCTAATTCTTTACATCTTTTGTCTAACTCACTTGATATAGACTTAACATCATCAATTGAATATTTAATTTTCTTGTCAACTAATGATAATTCTGACTCAATATTTGCAGCACCATCATTTAGCAACTCTTTCATAGATTGCACATTGTCGGAAAAAAGACCACTAATATGTTCTGTAGATCTTTTTAGCATGTCATTTACATTATCACTTTTATTGCTAAATGTATCATTAAAAGATATAAGATGTTTTTGGAGAATTGTTTCAAGCTTGTTATTGTTATTGTTATAAGAAAAAACAATATTTTTAGATATTTTATCAAATATATCTACTAATTGAGTTTCAGTATTGGTTATTTTATGAACTACATCAGCAGCATGGTTTTTGAGACTATTATCAAGATATTTTTCATTTTCTGATAATGCTGCTACCAAAACCATTATTCTATCATATACATTATCTGTTAGCTTTTTGATATTAATAGAGATCGAATCAACAATAGATTGAGGGCGATTTGCAAGAGTTTCTTCAAATTGTAGCTGTGCTTTTGATAAAGAATTAGAAAAAAACTGTTCTCTATCTGATATAATATTACTTATCTTTTTATATGAAGAATCAAATGAAGAGCATAGTTCTTCCGATTTTCTTCCAATATCAAAATCAATTTTTTGCCGTTTTTCTTCAAGTATGTTTTTGAGATTATCTATGTTACTTTTTAGGATAACTTCTAATTGTTCTGTATTTTTACCTGTAATCTGATTTATATTGTTTTGCTTTTTAGAGAGTGTCTCTTCTAGAATTAAGGTTTTCTTTTCTAAATTAGAATCAATGTTTTTGATGTTAGAGAGAAATATATTATCAATATTACAATTTGATTCTTTAAAACATCTGTGAATTTTACCTATGTTGTCTTTTAAGGCTATTTCAACTTCATCAAAGTTACTTTTGAAAAATGAATTGAATTCATTAATGTTTTTATTAAGTTTTTCGATAGCTTCTTCAAGAAATATTTTAATTGTATTTTCTATTTCATCTTTACGGATATCAACCTCGTGCAACGTGGTATCTGTAGTAGATTGAAGATTATTACGAAAAATATCTTCTTTTTCTTGAAAGTTAATTCGTAAATTTTGCAACATATTATTTAATGCATCATTAATAGAACTTTGTTTTTCTGAAAAGAAATTCGAAATTTCACATATTTGCGATGTGAATGATTGCATTAATTGATGAGATTGATCCTTAAGTGCAATGCTAACTCTATCTGTGTTACTTTCTACCATTAATGCGTGATTATTCAGTTGATTAGCTAAATTACGATTTGAATTATCAATAGTGTTCGAAAGATATTTTATACGATTATCAAATTCTTCAGTAACTACAACGGATGTTGAATTAAGAACTTTTAACAACTGATCTATTTTCGATGAAATAATTTCTGCTGATTCTTTAACTATTCTATTTGTTTTTTCAGTCATTTTTACTACGCGCATATCTATCATAGACTGAAACGATTCTGTTGCATTTGATAAATGAAAAGAAATTTCCTCACATGTCAGAGAAAGTTCTTCTTTGAGCGATTCATGCACTTCAGAAATAGATTTGCGAAGTTGCATACCGTGATCAACTATTGCTTCACGTTCCTCTCTGAGTCTTTGTGTAATATCTTGAATCTTATTCTCATTTTCTGCGTGATTCTTTTCAAGAGCCTCTATCTCGCATCTGACATTTTTCTCTAATTCAGATGCTCGGGAGATAGTACGTTCTATTCCTTCTGTCATCAATACGATTTCTTTTCTTACAGCACTACTTATCGACTTTATCCTCTCGGAAGAGTAGTCTTCTGGATCTATTAGACGTAATGCAACTTCAGTTATTGATTGAGAAGCATCGTGCATATCTCTTGCACGTGATATCATTATAAAGAAAGAAAAAAACATCAAAATCGGAACAATACTTGTCACTAGAAGTAAGTTAATTACTTCTGGTCTCATAGAAAATTCGTAGAACGAATTCATAGTTGAATTAGCGTAAAATTTAGCTATAAACCCTAATTCGAATGCAAACCATATCAAAGACGATACAAATGCATTACGTAATGCTATGTTTAAGGAATTCTTCCCAATATTTTGTAATATACTAGTAATAACACCGCTATTTAAATCATTAGCAGGATGAAGCAGGGAACAAGATTCTTTGTTTTTTACTTGTTTAAAATCTTGCGTAAAACCAGCATCATCGTCCATATTCTCAGAATCAGAGTTAGTAGCAACTTCCCTTCTGGAAATGTCATCCTTCTTTTTATTATGTTTGTTTATAATCCTAGAATTATATTGCTTTTTATCTTTATTAAGATCTGATTTTGATAGCTCTTCGAACTCTCTTAGTGATTCGTCATAAGAAGACTTGCTTTTTTTGTTATTACTCATATACACGCCTTTATATTTCTAGACTTACAGACTGATCAAAGAAATTACAATACCAATCTCCGAATGTTGCTGATAAAAGACAATTAAATGCTATGAAAAACATTATAAAAGCCAATACATATAAAAAACATTTCAATGGATTTATAGTGAAATAGATCATTTCAACAAACGACATTACTCTCGGTTAAAAAAAACATTTTATACTAAAGATTAATATTAATTCTAAACAAAATATTACGTGCTTATTTAAAAATTAATACATTTCACTAACCTATTGTATATATTTGTAATAATTATGTATACAGCAATGCTCTGTTATGCACAGATGCTATTCATAGAAACAAATCTATAAATTAGTCCGGTCAATATTTGTCATATGATATATATATATATATATATATATATATATATATACATATTTTATATTAATAATTATTCACATTTTTTCTTGAATAAATATCGATGAATATTTCACATGTTATACAATTATAATAAAAGTTAGAATAATTTAATTTATTTGTAAAATAGGGATGAGGTATTATAAAATCGTTATACTATTATTACTTATTAAATTAATTTTTATATTTTTCTTTAAATTCCATCCAACCTTTTTTTCGTAAATGGCATGCTGGACACGAATTGCAACCATAACCCCATTCATGGAGTATATCTCGTGTCCCAAGATAGCAAGTATGACTTTCTTCAAGAACAAGATTTACTAAATTTTGTCCCCCTATATCTTCTAAAAGTTTCCAGGTTTCACATTTTTTAATCCACATTAAAGGCGTATGAATTTTAATATGGCTTTCCATTCCTAAATTAATGGCTTGTTCAGTTGCTTTTATAGTACTATGGCGACAATCTGGATATCCTGAATAGTCTGTTTCGCACATACCTGCTATTATATTGTCTATTCCACGACGATATGCTAATGCAGCAGCAAATACTAAAAACATTATGTTACGTCCAGGAACAAATGTATTAGGTAAATTATTATCATGAAACTTCATTTCAATATTTTTTGTTAGTGAAGAATGGGTAATATCTCCAAGTATTCCTAATGGCAATACGTGATCTTCTTTTAAAGAATCTTTCCATTCAGGCATTAGTTTGACTATTTTATTACGTAAGCAAAGTCGACATTCTAGTTCAACCTTATTACGCTGTTCATAGTTAAAGCTAAGAGTTTCTACCTCATTAAAATTTTTCAATGCCCAAGCAAGACAAGTAGAAGAATCCTGTCCTCCTGAAAATAGCAAAATAGCAGATGATTTTTTTTCTATAATATTATTCATAACGATTTTTGATATTCAACCCAAGACATTGGTGTTTCATAAACTCTTACAGCGGATAAAATTGGTAAAGAAGAAAATAAATGTTCCCAAATCCAGATAGCAATATTTTCTGCCGTAGGGTTCTCTAGACCTTTTACTTCGTTGAGGCAATGATGATCTAATTTTTCTAATAACGGTGCAAATTTTAGTTCTATGTTGAAAAAATCATCAACAAATCCAGTCTTGGGATCTAATTCTCCTTCCATCACTAGTTCTACTCGATAAGAATGTCCGTGCATACGATGACACTTGTGAGTTTTAGGTACGAATGGAAGTCTATGAGCGGCTTCAAATGTAAAAGCTTGTGTAATCTTCATTTTTTCCAAAATACTGTTCCTTTTATTTTATGATATAATACAGAAATAAAACTTTGCATTTCTATTTGTATTGGTTTTTTTAATGATTATTACTATGAATTTATTGTTATTGATAGCATGAAAAAATCATGAATAAGGTGTGATACGTCGTGCAATCGATAAAGATTGAAATTATAAAAACTCAGTATAATATTTTCTATGAGCATTCGTAAAATCCGATGGTCAGTATAATATATGTTTTATTGTTTTATTTTTAACGCCAGGATCGTCTAATTGTCTGATATGAGGATCTAAAATTATTTTATTATCATCTTTGAAGTAAGGACTTTTATCACTACTAAAAGGATAGTTTTTTGGGTCGTTCTCACTTAAAATTTGTATATTAAACATATTATTGTTCAATTTTATAGATGATATGGTGTCTTTATAATGTATATATTCTGGGCTTTTAGTAGGAATTTTCCATTCAAAGTAACATAGTGCTTTGCTTAAGGGTGATATAGGTAGCCATGTAGATGATAAATATCCATCATCTGATATCCATAGGGGATCTGGAATCGCATTTAATAGTGCTTTTTGTGTCCAATAAAAAATTTTATTGAGATTATTAGAACTTTCTTGTTCTATTTGAGCGATGAGCAAAAATACTTCTTTTCTAGGATTAGCTTGCATAGCAAGCATTGCCTTTGTACGTGCTAGATCAATATTTCCTGCTTCTAAAGATGTTTTAGAAACTATAAGCATAGATTCTATACTTTTGTTATTAATTTTTTCTAGTTTCAGTGCTTTATCTAATTTTTCTGTTGGATTTTTTGATAAAATTTTAGTGTAAATGTCGGCAATTTCGGGATGGGGATTGATTTTCCATATTTTTTCGAGGATTACTTCTGCTTTACTTTTTTTATTTTGGGAAATCAAAGATTTGGCGGCACATATTGATCCCATAATTGAATTATTGCACAGTTTTAAAGATTCTATTGCATCGTTGTAAGAATCTATAATGTTACCTTTTTTTGCATTATCCAAAGAACTTGCTATGAGAAGTATAGCTTTATTTTTATCATATGTTTTATTGTTTTTTATTTTCTTATGCTCATCTAAGCAATTAATAGCTTTAGACCAATTTTTTTCTATTGCATAATATTGAACAATTGCTTCAATAGCCCAAGGGACATCAGAGTACATTTTCAAAGCTTGCTCTGCATAATGTTTAGCAGATTTAAAATCACTTCTACGGAAGGATTCAAGGTATAAATGATAAATTGCAAATTCTTTTGTTAAAGGAATGTTCAACATCATACCTAGTTTTTCATGTACAACATTGTATTGTTTATCAGCTAAAGCTACTTGTACTTCCAGCATATGGGCAAGAGGTTCTTTATTAAAGACATGATGTTTGGATATGTAAGAAAACATTTTGCGAGCTAATGGTACATTCTGTGCTGCAATGGATATGAGGCCCTTGTATAATGATTTATATCCTTTTTCAGAGTTGTGCTTTTGAAATGTATTCAGAATTATAGAGGGAAAAGATAAAAAAAATCGCGATATATTAGATATTAGTATAAATGCAAATATTAAAAAATAAAAAATTGATAACATTACGAAAGGGTTTGTTTTGTAAATTCTATTTCCCCAAATAACTGATATATCATCTGGATAACATGCAATTATGATAAAGCTACAAGCTATTAGAAAAACTATACAAAAACAATATATGAGACGCATCATGATAATTTCATTCCTATTGCAAATTACCTTTTTCAATTTTAGCCATCTCTTCTTTTAATATTGCATCAGAGCAGATATGTGCTTCAATTGCATTTCTTAAATATACACCAGGTTTCTTCGCTTTTTCTGGAATATTGTCCCATTCAGAAGCTGCTTTTACTAGATCACCTGCTTTTATATTATTTTCAATGCGAGCTATTATAGCGGTTATTGAACTTCCTCCAATATTTTCTCCTACAGGGCGAATTTTTATCAATCTATTGAGTTGTAGCAATAGATAATCTGTAAATCCTGCATCATGTTCAAGAGATTCGCTTGCGAAAATCATTTCCTCAGAAACTTTAGGAAATTGTGTCAAAATTTCTACCGTTGTGGGTATTTTTGTATTAGCAAATTTCATAAGAACGGCAGTACATGGTTTTAAGATAGAAAATTCATTTTTCATCTTATCGTTCATCAAGAAATATTCTCCCTTATCCATTGAATTTTTTAAGATTAGTAGAGAAATCATACGTTGAGTATCTGGATTCCTGAGAGGATTGGAAATTAAAGATTCTGTCTTTTCCAGGCGGGTTACGATATTTTGATAATTTTCATTAATATCAGAAATCAATTTTTTTAGAGAAGATATTTCTTCTAATAAAGATTTTATATCTGATTTTTTTATATCATCTAGTTTTGGTGACGACTTAATACCAACAAGATTAAGATCTTTCACAGTAGAGTCTTGTTCTGCTTGTGTTCCCTCAGTATAATACGAACTTTTCTCATTATCAATTTTTGGAAAATGATTGACAAAATCATTATTATAAAAATTTTTTTTTGTCAAAAATGATATAAACATTATAAAAATTGCTAAAAATAATATACAAACTAAAGTTGTTAGTAATTTTGATAATAATCTATTTTTGCGTATTTTGATGAGGATGCGTTGCCTCCAATTTAGTTTTTTCCCACAAGAATGAGGTTGGTTTGCCTTTTCTTTTTCAGGCATCTCTTCAGATTTACGAATAGGCTCTTTCGTAGAATAATCAGAAACAGGGGTCATACTATTTTCTCCTAATCACATGTAATGTTTGGAATTAACTAACTCAACAGACTATCCTGCACCATTCGCACGTGGATTATGTTACCTTTCTTTGCAATATTTTAAATTATTATCACTAATAAAATCTATCTTTTCTAATAATAATTATATTATTGATTCTATAATATACCAAATATTATATTTAACTTATTAATTTTACATAAAATATTAATTATGATATAGAGATTTTATTTATTTTTAGGAAGAATAATGTTTAGTAGAGATTTTTCTTTTGGAAAATCTGCTACTATAGTTACATTTTTATATGATGGGGGGATGGCAAATGCAATGTTCTTGCTCAAACATAAGAAATTAGCAGATATTTTTTCTGGCAAAGGTAAACTAAAAAAATATGAAACTGCTGATCTGGAATAAAATAGTATTGAATCTGCATTTTGGAGTAAATTTTTTAATGTTACTTCAGGATAATACATTCTCCGACTAATATAACATTCAATTATTTTAAAAGGAATATTATGTTGGATTAGATAGTTTTCAAATTCAAGGTTTCTAGGTTTTCTTCCTAGGTATATCAGAGGTTTTTTAGGGGCAAACATTTTTTTTTGTTGGATAATTATATTAGCTAAACCAATGCTATTATCTTGACCATAAAATATTTTTGAAAACCCCTTTTGTTTTGCAAGATAAGCACTTGCCTTTCCTACAGCAAAAATAGGTTTATGATGGCAAAAATCTATGGGTAATGTACATAGAGCTTCACTACTGGTAATAGCTATACCTCCGTATGATTCTCCTTGTATTGCATGAAATACTTCTTCTTTGTTATATGAGAAATAGGATAGAGGCATCATAATAGGAATATGACCCATTTTTTTAATTTTTTCTTTTGTGCATAGTGCTTTTTTTATAGGTCTTGTAATAACTATGCGCATGATTTTTCTCTATAAATATTAAATATTTAAATGAACTTTTCCACACCATATAGAGTAGTAATTAGCCTAAGGAAGTTAATTAATTTCTTCTTTTATATTTTTTACTTAAAAGTTCAAAAGTTAAAAATATTTTTATTGCAAATATTTCGTATATATTTGCCTGCGTCACGGCCTATAAGAATAGCGTCGCAACGATTACCCTGTTTTGATACTTCATGATAAACTTTGCCATCTGGTGACAAAACTATACCACTAAAATACATGTCTTTACCTTTACAATAAGCAAATCCAGCTATTGCACTTTTACATGATCCATCTAATTCTTCAAGAAATGCACGTTCACACCTTACGCTATCCCAAGTTTCTTTATGGTTAATAGCTGCAACTAATTCTTGTGCTTTGTGATTTTTAATATGTGTTTCAATACAAATAGCCCCTTGTCCAGGTGATGGAGGAAAATCTTCTATATTCAGAATTTCTTTAATAATGTTCTCTTTTTGTAATCTTTTAATTCCAGCATATGATAGCAATATAGCATCAGCTTTTTTGTTTTTAAGCTTAGCCAAACGTGTTTCTATTTTACCTCTAAAATCTATTACAAATATGTCAGGACGATTTCTCAATAAAAGTGCTTTGCGACGTAATGATGATGTTCCAATAATGCTATTAGGAGAAAGATCCTTTAGGGAATTTACAGTATTGCTAATAAATACATCGTTTATTTCTTCACGAGGTAGGTAGGCTGAAATTTGCAGGCCTTTGAATAATTTGGTCGGCATATCTTTAGCTGAATGGACTGCAAGATCAATTTCACCCGATATCAATTTATTTTCAATTTCTTCAGTAAATAATCCTTTTCCGCCTATTTCCGACAATGTTATATTTGTAATACGATCTCCTTTGGTTGATAAAGGGACAATTACAACGTTATCAGGAGATAATTTGTGCATATCCATAAGATAAGATCGTGTTTCAAAAGCATGTGCTAAGGCCAAAGGACTGCAACGTGTTCCTATTTTAAAAACTTTGTTTTTCATATGTATTCATCTATGATACTAAAAATGGAATTGTACAATTAGCATAAAACAAATAAAGTATTGCAATGTTTAAAATACAAAAAACAGTTATCGGTATTGAAACTAGCTGTGATGAAACAGCTGTTGCAATATTAAGTCGTACAGATTCTAGCAATGATATTCTTGCAGAATCTATTTTGTCTCAAGTTGATCAACATGATCATTGCGGAGGAGTTGTTCCGGAAATTGCTGCTCGTTCTCACGTAAATGTTTTGGATACTTTAATAAAACAAACTTTATTAAATGCTAATATGCAAATTTCTGAGATAGATTCAATAGCAGTTACGGCTGGGCCAGGATTGATGGGTGGACTTATTGTTGGTTTGATGACTGCTAAGGCTATTGCTTATGCTGCTAAAAAGCCTTTTTATGCTATAAATCACTTAGAAGGTCATATTTTAACAGCACGTTTGACTAATAACGTTTCTTTCCCATATTTGGTTTTATTGGTATCAGGGGGACATACACAAATTTTGCTAGTAAGGGATGTAGCACGATATGATCGCTTAGGTACAACTATAGATGATGCACTTGGCGAGTGTTTTGACAAAATTGCTAAGTCACTGGGATTATCATATCCAGGTGGAGTTGAAATAGAAAAAGCTGCGTTAATGGGGGATAGTCAACGTTTTAATTTTCCATGTCCTTCTGTACAAGGAACGTTATGCGATTTTTCTTTTTCTGGATTGAAAACATCTGTTCAGAACAAGATACGCTCCTTTGATGTTCTTGAAAAACAAGATATTGCTGATATTTGTGCATCTTTCCAAGTAACGGTTGTCCGTATTCTAAAATCAAGATTAAAGCAAGGATTTCTTTTATTTCGAAATGCATTCCCGAATAAAAAAGCTGTATTAGTATTTTCTGGTGGGGTGGCTTCTAATCTTTTTATAAGGTCTTCTCTCGTTGATTTTTGTTCTTTACATGATTTTTGTTTTGTTGCTCCTCCGGCGCGTTTATGTACTGACAATGCAGTAATGATTGCTTGGGCTGCTTTGGAAAGGATGGATTCCGGATTTCCTTCGGATGATTTATCTGTATCTCCTCGTCCTCGATGGCCTTTAGATGAAAAAGCTATTGCAAAAATAGGATTTGGTAAGCGTGGAGTAAAAGCATGAAAAATCATCTTAAAATTTGTGTTATTGGTGCTGGAGCTTTTGGAACATCTCTATCTACTATAATTGCGTCACGTGGTAATTCAGATGTTACGTTACTTGGTCGAAAAGCAAGTATTATGCAACGAATCAAGGATACAAGGGTAAATGAAAAGGCGCTTCCTGGTATAAATCTTTCTCCTCTTTTAAATTTTTCATCTGACCATACTATTTTACAGGAAGCAGATATTGTCCTATTTGCTACTTCTTCTAAGGGATATGGAGATGCTCTTAATTTTTATAAAAATTGGTTAAAAGATTGTGTGCAAATTATTATTTGTTCTAAGGGTTTTGAATATCATAGTGGAATATTACTAAGTTCTTATTCAGAACAAGTTCTTCCATCTTATTCTATTTCAGTTCTTTCTGGCCCTGGTTTTGCACGTGATATTGCTCAAGGATTCCCTGTAAGGGCGGTTTTGTCTTCTAAAGATATCGAAACATCTCGTTTTTTATCCCAGATTCTTTCATATAATTCTTTTCAATTATGTTGTTCTGATGATCGTATTGGTGTTCAGATTGGTGGTGCTTTGAAAAATGTTATTGCTATAGCAAGTGGTATTGTAAAAGGAAGAGGATGTGGAGAATCTGCTTGTGCAACAGTTATGGTGCAGGGTTTGTCAGAAATGATAAAATTGGCAGAAGCGATGGGGGGTAGATCCGACACAATTCTAGGGTTATCTGGTATAGGAGATTTGATATTAACTTCTACAAGTAAACAGTCTCGTAACTTTTGTTTTGGTGTATCTCTTGGAAAGGGGGAAAAACATACTTTTGATCAAATGCAATTAGTGGAAGGGGGGATTGCTGCTTCACGCGTTATCAATATATCAACAAAAATGGGTTTGCATTTGCCAATTTTTCAAGCAATATCAGATGTTATGAAGAACAAAATAACTGTAGATGAATCTTTGAATATTATTTTAAATTACTCTTCGTGAGATAGTGCAAAATATAATTTATCGTGTTAGTGGTTATTGTAAATAAGAGAATAATGGATGTCATATTGGCTTGTAAAGTCTGAACCTGATTTGTGGTCTTGGAAAATGCAACAAGGCAAAGGTATTGTTGGAGAGGCATGGACAGGAGTTCGTAATTATCAAGCTCGCAATAATATGAGAAAAATGCATGTTGGGGATAAAGGATTCTTTTATCATTCCAATAAAGGTCGTGAGGTTGTAGGAATTTTTGAAGTGATCACTAGTGCTTATTCTGATCCTACAGCAGGACAATCGTCATGTTGGGAATGTGTGGATATATGTGCAGTTTGTAGTATGCCTTTTCCTGTTAGTTTGGTTTCTATCAAATCTAATTTGCGTCTTTCTAGAATGATGTTAGTTGTTTCCTCTCGTCCTTCGGTGCAACCTGTTACTCTTGATGAGTATTTAGAAGTATGTCGTATGGGAAAACTTTTAGATCCGCCGCTGTAGTTAATGTTAATAAAAGTAGATATTTTGATGATAGTTGTTCTATTGTTAAATTTCTATAAAAGTATTTTTTTGTATTAAATATTAATAATTTTATGAATATATATATAAATATAATTAAACAGAGAAAGGATTTATCTAAAATAGATGTCTAACTTTAATAATAATCGACCTATTTCTCCACATTTGCAGATTTACAAGTTGATTCCTACTATGTTTGTTTCTATCGCCCATCGTATTACGGGATCAGTTGTTTATTTAGGAACTCCAGGAGTGGTTCTTTGGTTTTTTTGTGTAGCTAGTGGCAAGTCTGCATTAAGTTATTTGAGGTATTATACTGAAAGTTATTTTTTAAAAATATGTTTTTTTTTGTACACTTGGGCTATTATTCATCACATGTTAGGTGGTATAAGATACCTGATTTGGGATTCTGGTTTATGCTTTGATAAAAGGATATCTACCCAAATGGCAAAAATTAATATTATTGTTGCTATTGTATTAGTATCTATAATTTGGATAGTTAAGGATCTAGTTTAAAATAAATTAAGATTGGACTTTTATATGCGTAGTAGTTTGGGAAAAGTTCGGGGCATGGGATCTGCCAAAGATGGTACAGGTCATTTTTTAAAACAAAGGTTTACGGCCATCGCCAATATTCCTTTCATCATTTTTTTTATTATTTTTTTTATAGAATATGGTAATGCTTCTTATGAACAGATTGTTTCTGTTATTTCAAATGTTTTCGTAGCATCTTTTATGGGATTAGGTATAATTTCTATTGCTTTACATATGCAACTTGGGATGCAAGTGATTATTGAAGATTATGTTCATTCTAAACCGTTTAAGGTTATGTTTATTTTTATGAATAGTTTTTTTGTTTTTTTTCTTATCGCTTTTTGTTTGGTTTCCATATTAAAGATTGCAATTTTAGGTAACCTATGAATAAATATCTCAATCTTAAATCTTCTTATACTTATGTAGATCATGCTTACGATGTTGTTGTCGTTGGTGCTGGAGGATCTGGTTTACGTGCTACTTTAGGTATGGCCGAGAAGGGATTCAGGACTGCATGCATTACAAAAGTTTTTCCAACTCGTTCGCATACAGTCGCGGCACAAGGAGGAATTGCAGCTTCGCTTGCTAATATGACTCCAGATAGTTGGCAGTGGCATCTTTATGATACTATAAAAGGTTCTGATTGGCTTGGAGATGTGGATGCAGCTCAATATTTGGCGATGGAAGCTCCGAATTCTGTTTATGAATTAGAGCGTTACGGTGTTCCTTTTTCACGTAATGAAGCAGGGAAGATTTATCAGCGTCCTTTTGGAGGACATATGCAAAATTATGGAGAAGGCCCTGTAGTTCAAAGGACTTGTGCTGCTGCGGATAGAACTGGACATGCTATTTTGCATACTCTGTATGGGCAGGCTCTGAAGCATAATGCAGAATTTTTTATCGAATATTTTGCGATTGATATTATCACAAACTCAGAAGGATGTTGTATAGGCGTTGTCGCTTGGCAGTTAGAAACAGGTGAAATTCATCGTTTTTCTGCTAAATTAGTTGTATTAGCTACTGGTGGATATGGTCGAGCTTATTTTTCTGCTACATCAGCTCATACTTGTACTGGTGATGGTGCTGGTATGGTTGCACGTGCGGGTCTTCCATTACAAGATATGGAATTTGTGCAGTTTCATCCTACTGGTATTTATGGTGCAGGATGTCTTATTACAGAAGGAGCTCGTGGAGAAGGGGGATATTTAGTAAATTCTAAAGGAGAACGCTTTATGGAGCGTTATGCTCCTTCAGCTAAGGATCTTGCGTCTCGTGATGTTGTTTCTCGTTGTATGACTATTGAGATAAGAGAAGGAAGAGGTGTAGGTAAAAATAAAGATCATATATATCTTTATTTAAATCATATTGATCCTTCTGTGCTTCATGAGCGTTTACCAGGTATTTCCGAATCTGCTCGTATCTTTGCTGGTGTTGATGTAACACGCGATCCCATTCCTGTTATTCCTACTGTACATTATAATATGGGGGGTATCCCAACTAACTATTGGGGAGAAGTTTTAGACGCAGATAGTAGAAACCCTGAACGTTTTGCTAATGGTTTAATGGCAATTGGCGAAGCTGGATGTGCTTCTGTTCATGGTGCTAATCGACTTGGTTCAAATTCATTGATTGATTTAGTTGTTTTTGGTCGTGCTGCCGTTATTCGTGCTGCGGAAATAATTGATAAATCTAGCCCAATTCCTAGTTTGGATATGGTCTCTTGTGATCGTATTATGGATCGATTTGATAAATTAAGGTATGCTGATGGTCATGTCCCTACTGCTGTTTTACGAGATAAGATGCAAAGAGCAATGCAGATAGATGCAGGTGTTTTTCGTACTCAAGAATCTTTGTCTAATGGATGTAGAAATCTTTCTGCTCTTTGGAACGAAATGGTTGATTTAAAGGTTCATGATCGTTCTTTAATATGGAATTCAGATCTTGTGGAAACACTTGAATTGCAAAATTTGATGATAAATGCAATTGCTACTGTTTACTCTGCAGAAGCTCGTAAAGAAAGTAGGGGGTCTCATTCGAGAGAGGATTATAAGGATGGTAAATTTAATGGGCGTGATGATGTAAACTGGCGGAAACATTCTCTTTGTTGGGTTGGCTCGGAAACAGGAAAAATAAAGATTGATTATCGTCCAGTTCATACTGAATTGCTTTGTGGTGGAATAGATTATTCTAAAATAGCTCCTAAAGCACGTGTTTATTAGTATAGGTGTTTGAATATGGTTGAAATAAGGTTGCCAAAGAGATCTCGTGTAATGCGAGGAAAAATTTGGGACGCTTTTGCAGGATCTAAGAATTTACGTGAGTATCGTATTTATAGATGGAATCCTGATGATCAAGATAATCCTCGTATTGATACTTATTATGTTGATTTGGATGATTGTGGCCCTATGGTCCTTGATGGACTTTTGTATATTAAAAATAAGGTTGATCCTACTTTGACTTTGCGTCGTTCTTGTCGCGAAGGTATTTGTGGTTCTTGTAGTATGAATGTAGATGGCACTAATACTTTAGCTTGTATAAAAGATATGAAGGATATTAAAGGTGCTATAAATATATATCCTCTTCCTCACATGTCTGTAATTAAAGATCTAGTTGTAGATATGACACATTTTTATTCTCAACATCGTTCAATTGAACCATGGCTTAAGACTGTTTCTCCAAAACCTGCTAAAGAAGCGTTGCAAAGTCAAGAAGATCGTCAGAAAATAGACGGCCTGTATGAATGTGTTATGTGTGCTTGTTGTTCAACATCTTGTCCAAGTTATTGGTGGAATTCAGATAGATATCTTGGTCCTGCTGTGTTGTTACAAGCATATCGTTGGCTGATTGATTCTAGAGATGAATTTCAAGGCGAACGTCTTGATAATCTTGAAGATCCCTTCAGGTTATATCGCTGTCATACAATCATGAATTGTACTCAAAGTTGTCCTAAAGGTCTTAATCCTGCAAAGGCAATTTCTAAAATTAAAATGATGATGTTAGAACGTAAAATATAGTTTTTTTAAATATTTATGTTTTTTTTATTTATATATATTAATATTTTATGAGATATAAGTGATAGTATCGATGAATACGTATGTGAATAAGGAACAATAGATGCAGTCTAGCTTTTTTGTTTTTATAGCTTTTTTCATAATACTATTATCTTCTGGTTGTAAAAGTGTAAATTTTACGGATTTTTTTGAAAGAAAATCCAATTTTGATGATTCTCCTACTTCTATTGAATCAGAAAATCTTCCTGCTCCTATTCCTGAAAAGGAATTTGATGATGATTATATTCCCGTTCCTTCTAAGGATAATGCGTTTATTCGTAAGGGAATAATAGGTGCTTGGAAAATATCTTATAAAAATTTTGACTGCAATATGATTTTGACTCTTACTAGATTCAAAAAAGATTTTCGTGCAACTCCTATAGGTTGTAGTAGTAAGTTTGCCTATTTGTCTGCATGGAATATAATAGACGAGAATAGTTTAGAGCTTAAAAATAGATATGGTAGAAGTATTATAGTATTGAATAAAAATGGTGATTATTCTTTTGAGGGATCTTTTTTTAAGGGTAAATCTTCTGATAAATCCATTAGTTATGAAAGTGAAAAAGTTATTATTTCGCGTGGTAATTAGCAGTTATTTTTTATTTTTTAAAAATATTTGTTTTATGGGTGTACATTGCCGTTTTCTGATTTAGTTGGTAGAAAACTTTTTTCCTTAATTAAGGATAAAAATATAAAATATAATCCTGATCAGCACAGAGTAGCTAGATCTTTTGATCTCCTTCTTTCTAATTTACATGAGCAACAAAAATTGGAAAATAGTTTTTTTTCTTGGTCTTGGATGGGCATAAAGAAAAAACATTATTCTACTCAAGGAATTTATCTTTATGGAGGTGTTGGTCAGGGTAAAAGTATGCTTATGAATATTTTTTTTGATTTAGTTCCTATAGAAAAAAAATGCAAAATTCATTTTTATGAATTTATGAAAAATGTTCATAGTCGTATTTTAATGTATCGTCAAAAAATTGAATCAAGGGAAATATCAAAATCAGACCTTATCCAATTAGTTGCAGATTCTATTTTTTTAGAATTTACAGTATTGTGTTTTGATGAACTAATGGTAACTAATATTGCTGATGCAGTTATTTTATCTAGATTGTTCGCTGCATTGTTTTCGAGAGGTTGTATTATAGTGATGACGTCTAATTTTATTCCAGAAAATCTTTATAAAGATGGAATAAATCGTGATCTTTTTATTCCTTTCATAACTATTTTACGAGATAAACTTGAAGTTATTTGTTTGGATTCAGGGAAAGATTATCGTAGGCAAGATAAAAAAGTTCTTCCTGTTTATATAACACCACTTAGTTCTTGTAATAGAGTACTAATAGACAGATTATGGGTTCATATAACAAAAGGGAAAAAAACTCTTTCTTGTGATATTACTGCGGAAGGAGGATATGATGTTCATATTCCTGCTTTTTGTGAAAGATCAGCTCGATTTTCTTTTTTTGACCTTTGTGATAGACTTTTAACTGCTAATGATTTTTTAGAGATTGCTACTCGATTTGATATTATTATTATATATGATATCCCGTTATTAAAAAAAGATCATAAGGATTGGATAAAAAGATTTATTATGTTAATAGATGTTCTATATGAACATAAGACTGGTTTAATCATATCATCTGAAGTAGATATAAATAATTTTTTTTATGACCAAGGGGTCACAACTTTTGAATTTCAAAGAACTGTATCGCGTTTATTAGAAATGTTTAGTGTACAGTATGTTAGTAGGCATAGTATTATAATGGATGTTTGTAACATTTTATTATCGATTAAAGGTGTAGATTATTTTTTAAAATACTAAGCAATTTTTGTTTAAAGACAATAATATTTTACTTTAAGAAAGGGTGCGTAATGAAATCGAATAAGATTGCTCTTATAGGGTCTGGTATGATTGGAGGAACACTTGCGCATCTTGCTGCCCTTAAAAAGCTTGGAGATGTTGTTTTGCTTGATATAGTGGATGGTATGCCACGTGGTAAAGCGCTTGATATTTCAGAATCTTCTCCAGTTGAAGGATTTAATGGGAGTTTGTGTGGAACCAGCGATTACTCTGATATTGAGGGGGCTGATGTTTGTATTGTAACAGCAGGTATTCCACGTAAGCCATCAATGAGTAGGGATGATTTGCTTTCTGATAACTTAAGGTCAATCGAAAAAGTAAGTGAGGGAATTCGTAAATATGCTCCTAATTCGTTCGTGATTTGTATTACAAATCCTCTTGATGCTATGGTATGGGCTCTTCAGAAATTTTCTGGTTTACCATCGCATATGGTCGTTGGAATGGCGGGCATTTTGGATTCTGCTCGGTTTCGCTATTTTTTAGCACAAGAATTTGGTGTTTCTGTTGAATCTGTAACTGCTCTTGTATTAGGTAGTCATGGGGATTCTATGGTCCCTATGTTGAGATACGCTACTGTATCAGGTATTCCTATTCTTGAGCTTGTAAAGATTGGGTGGACTACACAAGAAAAAATTGATCAAATTGTTAAGAGAACTAGAGAAGGTGGTGCAGAGATTGTTGGATTGCTTGGATCTGGTTCTGCCTATTATGCTCCTGCTTCTTCTGCTATAGCTATGGCAGAATCTTACTTGGAAAATAAAAAAGATCTGTTGCCTTGTGCTGCATACCTTTCAGGTCAATACGGTGTTGATGGATTTTATGTTGGGGTTCCAGTTGTTATTGGGCGTAAAGGGGTGGAAAAGATTGTTGAATTAAACTTTAATTCTGATGAAAAAGATGATTTTCAAAAGTCAGTAAGAGCTACTGTTAATTTATGCAATTCTTGTACTAAATTGTTTCCATCTTTGGTATAAAAGGATAGTTATTTATTATGGATATTCATGAATATCAAGCTAAAGCGTTGTTAAAAAAGTATAGTGTTCCAGTTGCTAATGGTGTGGTGATTTCTTCTGTCCATGAGGCAGAAGAGTCAATTAAATCTCTCCCTTATAAATTATATGTTGTTAAAAGTCAGATTCATGCTGGAGGACGTGGTAAGGGTCGTTTTAAAGAATTATCTGCTGATTCAAAAGGTGGAGTTCGTGTAGAGAAATCTATTGAAGCTGTTATGTCGGATGTTCGTGAGATGCTTGGCGCTACTCTTGTAACAAAACAAACTGGACCCGCAGGAAGTAAGGTTAATATTCTATACATTGAAGATGGTGCTGATATTGAAAAAGAATTATATCTTTCCCTTTTGGTGGATAGAGTATCTGGTAAAGTTGCTTTTATTGCTTCTACTCATGGAGGGATGGATATTGAGGAAGTTGCTAAAAATTATCCTCAGAATATTTTCAAATTACTTGTTGATCCTTTAAAAGGGGTTACTTCTGAAAACATTGATAATTTGTGTGATGTTCTTGAATTAAAAGGAAAGGCTCGCATTGATGGGGAGGTTCTTTTTCCTAATCTTTATAAAGCTTTTTGTGAAAAAGATATGAGTTTGCTGGAAATTAATCCATTGATTATTATGGACAATGGTCGTTTAAGGGTATTAGATTCTAAAATATCTTTTGACGATAATGCGTTGTATAGGCATTTGGATATTCAAGAGTTATATGATGCATCAGAAGAAGATGTTAGAGAAATAGAAGCTAAAAAGCATGATCTTTCTTATATATCTCTTGATGGTAATATAGGTTGTATGGTGAATGGTGCTGGTTTGGCTATGGCAACTATGGATATCATTAAACTATACGGAGGTTCACCTGCTAATTTCCTTGACGTTGGAGGGGGGGCTGATCAAGATAAAGTTGCAGCTGCTTTTAAGATTATTACGTCAGATTCTTCTGTTAAAGGGATACTAATAAATATATTTGGGGGTATTATGAGATGTGATGTTCTTGTCAAGGGTATTTTATCTGCGGTTAAGGAAGTAAATATTAATATTCCCCTTGTTATGCGTCTTGAAGGGGCTAATGTAGATATTGGAAATCAATTGATGTTAGAAAGTGGTTTGAACTTTATTACGGCAATTGATTTAGATGATGCTGCTCAGAAAATAGTGCATGCAGTGAAAGGAGTTTAATATTGTGTCTATCCTAGTTGATAAGAATACCAAGGTTCTTGTTCAGGGATTAACAGGTAAAGCTGGAACTTTTCATACAGAACAAGCTATTGCGTATTGTAAAACACAGGTTGTTGGAGGAATACATCCTAATAAAGGTGGGACTTATTGGACTGGAGCTAATGTTAATGTTCCTGTTTTTACGAATGTTTCAGAAGCAAAAGATATTACTGGTGCTAATGCTTCTGTTATATACGTTCCTCCTAGCGGAGCTTGTGATGCTATTATAGAATCTATTGAAGCAAGAATTCCATTGATTGTTTGTATCACTGAAGGGATACCAGTCTTGGATATGGTTAGGGTAAAGGCTCATCTTGAAAAGTCTTCTTCTCGACTTATTGGTCCTAATTGCCCTGGAATTTTAACTCCTGATTCCTGTAAAATAGGGATTATGCCGGGATCTATTTTTCGTAAGGGATCGGTTGGTATTTTGTCTCGTTCTGGTACTCTTACTTATGAGGCTGTATTCCAAACATCGAATGAAGGATTAGGGCAAAGTACGGCTGTTGGTATTGGTGGCGATCCTGTTAAAGGTACAGAGTTTATTGATATTCTCGAGTTATTTTTGGCAGATGAACATACTAAATCAATTATTATGGTTGGTGAAATTGGAGGATCTGCAGAGGAAGAGGCTGCTCAGTTTTTGAAAGATGAAGCTAAACGTGGAAGAAAGAAACCAGTTGTTGGATTCGTCTCCGGTAAGACTGCTCCTCCTGGTCGAACTATGGGTCATGCTGGTGCAGTTATTTCTGGTGGAAAAGGAAATGCTGAAGATAAAATATCTGCAATGCAAGAAGCTGGTATTCGTATTGCTCATTCTCCTGCACGTATTGGAAGAACTCTTGTAGAGTTATTGGATAGTTTATGATGTTTTTTAAATGATATATTTTTTTTATATTATGTAATTATTAGCAATGAATGATGATGGGACGAGTGATGTCGCAAAATTTAAATAAGAGGTTTTATATTTCTTCTTTTCTAGATGGTAATAATTGCTGTTATATTGAGAATTTATATAGTAGTTATCAAAAAGATCCTTCCAGTGTTTGCAAGGATTGGCATCCTCTTTTTGCATTTTTTGACGATAGTTTTAATGATAGTAATAGCTTAGAAGATTTGCTTGCTTCTTTTTGTAAAAAAGAAGCAAGTGATAGTACAAATGATATTTTTTCGATGAATAAAAATAACGTTAGTAATTCTTCTTATTTAGATGAAATTCAATCTGTAAAAGATTTTTTTCAAGTAACTAAAATGATAGATGCATATCGTTCATATGGTCATTTTAATGCAAACATTGATCCATTGGGATGTAATACTCATCACAGAGACATACCAGAATTATCTCCATCTTATTATGGGTTTTCTGAATCTGATTATAATCGTAAAATTTATATGAAAGGTTTATTGGATCTTGATAATGCCACTATTCCTGAGATTTTAGATGTTCTTTCTGGTCTATACTGTTCGAATATAGGTATAGAATTTATGCATATCATAAGTTCTGTTGAAAGGGATTGGATACGAGATAATATTGAAAACAATGATTTATCTTATGGCTTTTCTAAGGGCGAACAAAAAGATATTTTAGATAAATTGATTAGGGCAGATGGATTCGAAAAGTTTATTGATATCAAGCATAAAGGGGCAAAGCGTTTTGGTATAGATGGTTCTGAGGTTATTATTCCAGCTATAGATGAAATTATTAAGCAGGGATCTAAACAGGGTGTGGATGAGATAATTTTGGGAATGCCTCATCGAGGTCGTTTAAATGTTTTATCTCAGATAATGAATAAGATTCCGCGTTCTATTTTTTATGAATTTAAAGGAAAATGTTCTTTAGAAAATGAGCATTCGGGTGATGTAAAATATCACTTGGGATTTTATTGTAGCCGTAAAATTTCTGGAAATAATATTAATTTATTACTTTGTAATAATCCTTCACATCTTGAATTTGTTGGTCCTATAGTAGTGGGGAGTGTCCGTGCTAGACAGGATTTAAAGAATGATGTTTTAGGGGAAGATATCGTTTCTGTAGAAAAACGATCTCAAGTTATTCCGATTATTATTCATGGAGATGCTGCTTTCATTGGGCAAGGGGTTGTGTCTGAAACTATTTGTTTATCTGGTTTATCTGGATATACTGTTGCAGGAAATATTCATTTGATTGTTAATAATCAAATTGGATTTACTACAAATGCTTCTTCTGCTCGTTCTTCCACGTATTCTTCAGATATAGCTAAGTCTATTAGTGTTCCTATTTTTCATGTTAATGGAGATGATCCAGAATCTGTTATTCGTGTTATTAGGATGGCTGTTTCGTTTCGTATGAAGTTTCATAAGTCTGTAGTAGTGGATGTTGTTTGTTATCGTCGTTTTGGACATAATGAAGGAGATGAGCCATCCTTTACACAGCCTCTGATGTATAAATCTATACGTTCACATGAATCAGTTCTAAATTTATATGCTAATTATCTCATTGAAAATAAAGTTATTTCTAGACAGGATTTAGAAACTTCAATGAATAATTGGCGTGCATACTTGGAAAAAGAATTTGAAGAAAGTGATAAATATCATCCTGAAAAATCAGAACTTTTGCGTAGTAGTTTGTTTTTTCCATCTTCACGTGACGATGATAAACGAGATAAGAAAAGTTCTGTTTCGATAGACGTACTAAAAGAAATAGGTTCTAAAATTTCTTTTATTCCAAATTCTTTTAAGGCTCATAAGATTGTTGAACGCCTAATGAAAAATCGTAAAAAGATGATAGATACAGGAGAAGGAATTGATTGGGCTATGGCGGAAGCTTTGGCTTTTGGTTCTCTTTGCTATGAAGGTTATAAAGTTCGTTTATCAGGTCAAGATTGTGAACGTGGTACTTTTTCTCATCGTCATGCGGTTTTGTATGATCAGGAAACTGGAAAGCATTATTTTCCTTTAAATAATATTTCGAAAAATCAAGGGCATTGTGAAATTATTAATTCTTCTCTTTCTGAGCAAGCTGTCTTGGGTTTTGAATATGGTTATTCTTTGAATAATCTAAATGCATTAACTATTTGGGAAGCGCAATTTGGAGATTTTGCTAATGGTGCTCAGGTTATATTAGATCAATTTATTGTTTCTGGAGAGCAAAAATGGTTATGCTCTTCTAATTTGGTTTGCTTATTACCTCATGGATATGAGGGGCAGGGGCCAGAGCATTCTTCTGCTAGACTTGAAAGATTTTTACAGATGTGTGCAGAAAGTAATATTTATGTTGCTAATTGTACATCTCCTGCTAATTATTTTCATATATTGCGTCGTCAAATTTGTGATAGTCATTCTAGACCATTAATTATGATGACTCCTAAATCTTTATTAAGATATAAAAAGGTTGTTTCTTCTATTTCTGATATGTCTTGTGGAAGTTATTTTCAGTCGGTACTATTAGATGACGCTGATTTTCCTGTAAGGGATTCTGTAAAACTTACAGAAGATTCTCGTATTCGTCGTATTATTATGTGTACAGGTAAAGTGTATTATGATCTGTTAGAATATCGTGACAAGCATAATATTACTGATGTTTATTTATTGCGTATTGAACAGCTATATCCATTTCCAGAAAATCATGTTATGAAGATAGTTTCTCGTTTTATTCAGGCAGATATAGTTTGGTGTCAAGAAGAACCTGAGAATATGGGAGCATGGACTTTTATTAAGCCTTATTTAGAAAAATTATTGCATTCTGTTGGCTCAAGTTGTGATCGTATTAATTATTTTGGACGCTCCCCTTCAGCATCTACGGCTGTAGGTCATATGTCTAGACACCTAGAACAATTGTATTCTTTTGTTAAAGATGTTTTTGAATAAAGATTTAATAAATATTAGTCAGTACTATTACTGAAATCTATCTTTTTAGAATAGAAAGTTATAAATTATGGATACGAAAATTGTATTGCCCTCTTTGGGAGAATCTGTCAACGAAGCAACTGTTGGTACGTGGATTAAAAAAGTTGGTGATTTCGTCGAAATGGGTGAAACTTTGGTAGATCTTGAAACTGATAAAGTGACTATTGAAGTTCCTTCTCCTATATCTGGTCAATTGAAAGAAATATATTTCTTAACAGGTGATACAGTGGCTCCTGGGTCTTTTCTGGGATGTATATCAAAAATTTTAGAAAATAAATCTACTAAAGAAGAATTTGTTCCTGTTGATGTGAGTGATTCATCTAAAGATTTTAAAATGCCAAATTCTCCATCTGCTTCTAAATTAATAGCAGAATCTAATTTATCTCCTTCTGATATTAAAGGCAGAGGCAAAAGAGGTCAGGTATTAAAAGAAGACGTCCTTCAAGCGATTGCTAATTCTAAATCTACTAGTTCCGATAAATCAAAAGTTTTATCAGAAGGAAAAAGTTTTCCTTCTAATATTTCTAGTGGTTTTCCTAATGTTTCTGGAAAATCAACTATTTCCGAAGTGCCCTCTGAAGAGCGGATCAAAATGTCTCGTTTGCGTCATACTATTTCTAAACGACTGAAAGATGCTCAGAATACTGCTGCTATTTTAAGTACTTACAATGAAGTAAATATGTCAAATATTATTTCTATTCGATCTCGTTATAAGAATCTCTTTGAGAAGAAGCATGGTATTAAATTAGGTTTTATGGGCTTTTTTACAAAAGCGGTTAGTTATGTTTTGCAAGAAATTAAAGGTATAAATGCAGAAATTGACGGAGATTATATCGTTTATAAAAATTACTGTCACATTGGAATAGCCGTAGGAACAGATAAAGGTCTTGTAGTTCCGGTTGTGCGTCATGTAGAGAGAATGACTATTGTAGAAATTGAAAGAGAAATTACTCGTCTTGGTCAAGAAGCTCGTACAGGACAGCTTTCTATGAGTGATTTGCAAGACGGTACATTCACTATATCTAATGGTGGAGTTTATGGTTCTCTTTTATCTGCTCCAATATTAAATCCACCTCAATCTGGTATTCTTGGTATGCATAAGATTCAAGATAGGCCAGTAGTAGAGGATGGGCAAGTTGTAATTCATCCTATGATGTATCTTGCTTTATCATATGATCATCGTATAGTTGATGGTAAAGAAGCTGTGATTTTCTTAGTTCGTTTAAAGGAATTGCTTGAGAATCCTGAGCGTTTTATATTGGATTTATAAGCTGTATTTAAAGGTATAGTTTTTTTTATGGTATTTGTTTTGTATTTGCTTTTATCATGATCAAAATAGAAGTTTTTAATTATTGGTTATATGTATTAAGAAGACAAATATTTAATTTCGTAATTTGAGTATAATTTTATGGTTTTTCATAATTTATCTCTTTATGGCAGAGAGGGTAATTCATCTAAAACGGGAAAAATGATGGTTTATGATGTTGTTGTTATAGGAAGTGGTCCAGCTGGGTATGCTTGTGCGATAAAGGCATCTCAGTTAAAAAATAAAGTTGCTATAGTCGAAAAAGAAAAGAATTATGGTGGAACTTGTTTAAATGTTGGGTGTATTCCTTCAAAGGCTTTGCTTTATACATCGGAAGTTTACAATCATATTTCTAAAGGAGTAGAGGGTTTAGGGATAAATATTTCATCTTTTCAATTAGATTTAGAAAAGATGATGTCTTATAAAAAATCTGTTGTTCAATCTAATATTCAAGGAATAGATTATCTTTTAAAGAAAAATAAGATTTTTCCCTATCAAGGATTAGCAAAGATCATATCTCCAAATAAAATATTAGTTAAAAATGGTTCTTCAGAAGAAACAATTGAAGCAAAGAATATAGTTATTGCAACTGGATCAGAATCTTCTGGTTTGCCGGGAATGTCAATTAATTTTGATGAAAAGGTAATAGTATCTTCTACGGGTGCGTTATCATTTTCTTCTGTTCCAAAAAATTTATTAGTTATAGGTGCTGGAGTAATTGGTTTAGAACTAGGTTCTGTTTGGATGCGTCTTGGTTCTCATGTAAAAGTTATTGAGCATTCTAGTTCTATTTTAAATGGAATGGATAAAGAAGTATCATTACAATTTTTCAAAATTATGTCCAAGCAGGGAATGGATTTTCAACTAAATTCAAAGGTTGTTTCTGTAAAAAAAGTAAAAGAAAAAGCCAAAGTATCTTGTCAGGACTTAGATGGTAAGTCTATAGAAATAGATGCTGATTCTGTTTTGATCTCTGCGGGACGTAAGCCATATACAAAAGGTTTAGGACTTGAAACAATAGGTATAAATGTTGATCATAGAGGATTTATAGAAATAGGAGAGGGATTTAAAACATCTATTCCAAATATTTATGCTATTGGTGATGTTGTACGTGGGCCGATGCTAGCTCATAAAGGAGAGGATGAAGGTATTGCTGTAGCTGAAATAATTTCTGGCCAAAAAGGGCATGTAAATTATGGAATAATCCCGAATGTTGTTTATACTCATCCTGAAGTTGCTTCGATAGGAAAAACCGAAGAACAACTAAAATATGAAAATAAGTCTTATAAAATAGGAAGGTTCCCTTTTAGTGCTAATGGTAGAGCTCGTTCTATGAATTCAACCGATGGTTTTGTTAAAATATTAGCTGATAAAAACAGTGATCGAGTAGAAGGTGTTCATATTGTAGGTACTGGCGCTGGAGAAATGATACACGAAGCAGCTGTTTTGATGGAATTCGGAGGATCTTCAGAAGATCTAGCTCGAATTTGTCATGCTCATCCAACAATGTCTGAAGTTGTGAGAGAGGCGGCATTATCTTGTTTTGATAAGCCAATTCATATGTGATTTAATGTGCGAAATGATTGATCTTTTCGCTGTTACTTTGTTTTGCTTGATTTTAGATACGAAGAAAAGAGAAGTAAAATGGATGCTCTTCAAATGAAGAGAAATGCTGCGCGTAAAGCGATTCATTATGTTGATGATGGAATGATTTTGGGAATGGGTACAGGAAGTACCGTCAAAGAATTTATGATTTTACTTGCTGAAAAGATTGCGAGTGGTTTTCGTATTCAGGTTATCCCTTCTTCTAGAGATACAGAAGAATTTTGTAAAAAGCATTATATCCCTTTAAAATCTCTTGAAGATGTTTCGTTCATTGATTTAAGCATAGATGGCTTTGATGAGATAGATTCGCGTTTGCGTCTTATTAAAGGATATGGTGGGGCTCTTCTTCGTGAAAAGATTATAGCATATTCCTCTTCTCGTTTTATTGTAATTGGTGATGAAAGTAAAAGAGTTGATTTTTTAGGAAGGGGGATGCTTCCAATAGAAGTTGATCAGTTTGGAGTTAGTAAGACTATTTCTGCGCTCAAAGAATTCGCAACTTGTTTTGGTTTAAATAAAAAATTTATTTTACGTAAGAATGGATGTGATTTATTTGTCAGTGACGGAGGAAATTATATTATTGATGCTTTTTTTGGATTTATTCCAGATCCTCAAATGTTATCAGGGGAATTATGTAGCATACCAGGAGTTATAGATCATGGTTTATTCTTTGATATGGTAGATTGTGCAATTATTGGTATGTCTTATGGCGAATGTTTAGTTTTGAATAAATAAAATTTATAGTCCTTCTCTTAGCCTAAATTAGTTGGGAAATTAAGATATGCCTTATGAATATGATCTTATTGTGATTGGAGCTGGATCTTCAGGAGTTCGTTCTGCTCGTTTAGTTGCTCAACTTGGAAAAAAAGTAGCTATTTGTGAAGAATATCGTGTTGGTGGCACTTGCGTTATTAGGGGATGTGTTCCTAAAAAATTGATGTTTTATGCATCGCAATATTCTGAACATTTTGAGGATTCTAAAGGTTTTGGATGGAGTGTTGATTATAAAAGTTTTGATTGGCAATCTCTTATTGTTGCACAAAATAAAGAATTATCCCGTCTTGAATCTTTTTATCGTGATCGTTTAGAAAATTCAGGAGTAGAAATATTTGATAGTAAAGCGGTTGTTTATTCTCCTCATGAAGTATATCTCGAAAATTTAGATCGTACTATTACAGCTAAATATATTGTTATTTCAACTGGTAGATGTGCTAATCGTATGAGTTTTGAAGGATGTGATTTATGTATAACATCAGAAGAGGTTTTTTCTTTAAAAAGTCTTCCTAAGTCTGTTTTAATTATAGGTGGTGGTTATATTGCAATAGAATTTGCTAATATTTTTAATTCTCTAGGATCAAAAGTTACTATAGTGACACGTGGTAATAGCATTCTTTCTAGTTTTGATTTGGATATCCGTGAAGGATTAACAAATATAATGATTTCTAAGGGAATTAGAATTATTCATAACGATACAGTTTTTAATGTTTCCAGAGAATCAGGACAATTAAAAACTATTTTAAGATCTGGTGTGATTAAAAAAACAGACCAAGTAATGCTTGCAGTAGGTCGTATACCTAGGACTATGGATATAGGTCTTGAAAAAGTAGGTATAGAAAAAGATGCAACTGGTATCGTTATAACAGATCGTTATTTTCGTACAAATGTTAATTCTATTTTTGCTCTTGGTGATATTAGTAGTGAAATACAATTAACACCTGTTGCTATTCATACTGCAGCTTGTTTTGTTGAGACAGTATTTAAAAATAATCCTACAGTTCCAGACTATGATTTTATCCCTACTGCTGTATTTTCTAATCCTGAGGTTGCTTCTGTTGGATTTACTGAAGAAGAAGCTATTAATAAATTTCACAGATTAGAAATTTATAAGACAAAGTTTTTTCCTATGAAATGTTTTATTTCAAAACGTTTTGAGCATACAATAATGAAAATTATAGTTAATGCAGATGACCGTAAAGTTTTAGGAGTTCATATTCTTGGAGATGAATCAAGTGAGATAATACAAGTATTGGGTATTTGTTTAAAAGCTGGATGTATAAAAGAAGATTTTGACCGTTGTATGGCGTTGCATCCCACGTCAACCGAAGAGTTGGTTACAATGTATAATCCAAAATATCTAGTTGAAAATCGTATTAAAATAAATATTGCAAAATAAAATAGAAGAAGACATGATTTTTTTATTTAATTTTATGTATAATGACTAAGCTTTTACTTATTCTATTATATATATATGTTAGAATTATAATTCCATTGTTTTTTTGTAATAGTGTTCTATTTAGTGGCAGATTCATTATGTAAAGTTCTTGGGAAGATGATATTTGTTTAATGAATGTATAGTATCGTTTTTAAAGAAGATTACAGGCATGAATGATGATGTTGATGATGGAAATAATGCTGTGCCGATTCCTGATATTTTAATTGATATGATTAAAAAATATGAAGGTTGCATACTTACTGCTTATAAGGATTCTTCGGGTTTTTTAACAATTGGTTACGGACATACTGGTTTAGAAAACGGCATTAAAGTGACAGAAAATATGACCATTACCCAAGAAGAAGCGGAAGAAATACTGAAAGATGATTTGCGTTATCATTTCGATTTAATTTTAGAAGCAAGCCCAAATTTGGCTACAGTTGGAAATAACCGTCTTACTGCAGTAGCTGATTTTGTTTTTAATCTCGGTATCGATAATTACAAAAAAAGTACGTTTAAAAAGCGTATTGATGCTGAGGATTGGGAACAAGCGTCCATTGAATGCATGGGTTAAGGCAGGTGGAAAGGTTTTGCGAGGTTTGGTCAAAAGACGTGGAGAGGAAGCTGATTTATTGATAAGTAATTGATTTTAAATCTAAATATTCAAACAATCACTTTTTTAGTATAGCTTTTCCTTAATTTTCTTTCATGTAATTTATGAGTTTATTCTTGTTTTATGCTAATTCTTAGCAAGAAAAATTACAATAATTTTTAATTTATATTATATTAAACAATGTTTTTTGATTTAATGAACTACTTTTGATATTCTTAGATCTTATCCAAAGTGGTTTTTGATTAGCAGATGGTAGATTTTAAATAAAATAAGCTATTGCTTTTTTAATTTATTGATGAAATAAATAACGGAGTGTATAAGTCTGGTATTATATATGTTTATGCACTCGGATTAAGTTCTTTTTTTAAATAAAATCAAACTAGTATAGTATAGGTGTTGTAGTGGTAGCGATACGAGAAACAGTAGATAAAGTACGAAAAATAGATGTTGATCAATATAAATATGGTTTTGAAACAAATATTCAAGTTGACAAAGCACCTAAAGGTTTGAATGAAGATGTTATTAGATTTATATCCAAAAAGAAGAATGAACCAGAGTGGATGTTGGAATGGAGATTGTCTGCATATCGCCGTTGGTTGAAAATGAAAGATCCTTCTTGGGCTCGTGTCAGTTATCCTGCTATTGATTTTAATGATTTATATTACTACTCCTCTCCTAAAAGTGTTGTAGGCCCTCAATCTCTAGATGAAGTTGATCCAGAATTACTCAGGACATATGAAAAATTAGGAATACCTTTACATGAACAAGAGATTTTAGCTGGAGTACAAACTTCTAAAGTAGCTGTTGATGCTATTTTTGATTCTGTTTCAGTTGTGACGACATTTAAAGAAGAATTAAAGAAATCATCTGTTATTTTTATGCCAATTTCAGAGGCAATTTGCGAGCATCCAGATCTCGTTAAAAAGTACTTGGGTACCGTTGTCCCAGCAGGGGATAATTTTTATTCTGCTTTAAATTCAGCTGTTTTTACTGATGGTTCTTTCGTCTATATTCCAAAAGGAGTTAGATGTCCTATGGAATTATCTACTTATTTTCGGATTAACGAAAGAGGAACAGGTCAGTTTGAAAGAACTTTGATTATTGTAGAGGAAGGTTCTTATGTTTCTTATTTAGAAGGATGTACAGCGCCACAACGTGATGAGAATCAATTGCATGCTGCTGTTGTTGAATTAATTGCGCTTGATGATGCTGAGATTAAATATTCTACTGTGCAAAATTGGTATCCAGGAGACTCAAAGGGTAAGGGTGGTGTTTATAATTTTGTTACTAAACGTGGAGATTGTCGTGGTTTAAGGTCTAAGATATCCTGGACTCAATTAGAGACTGGTTCTGCTGTTACTTGGAAATATCCTTCTTGTCTTTTGCGCGGCGAACAGTCTTGCGGAGAATTTTATTCTATTGCAATTTCTAACGGCTTTCAACAAATAGATAGTGGAACTAAGATGTTGCATCTTGCTAAGAATACAAAAAGCCGAATCGTTTCTAAAGGAATTTCAGCTGGATTTTCTAATAACACTTATCGTGGAAAAGTTTCTGTGCATCGTTCTGCTGATAATTCTCGTAATTTTACACAGTGTGATAGTTTGTTAATAGGAAATAATTGTGGAGCTCATACAGTTCCCTATATTGAGTCAAAGAATTCTTCTTGTAATTTAGAGCATGAAGCAACAACTTCTAAAATATCTGATGATCACTTATTTTATTGTCTTCAACGTGGTATTCCTGAAGAAGTAGCAATATCATTAATTGTAAATGGATTTATAAAAGAGGTGTTGCAAAAGTTACCTATGGAATTTGCTGTAGAAGCACAGAAATTGATTGATATTTCTTTGGAGGGATCGGTCGGATAGGACAGACTATTTTTAGGTATTTTGTCTACTATAATAATTTAGTAAAATGGAAAAAGATATGCTTGAAATAAAAAACCTTCATGCAAAAATTATTGATACAGATACAGAAATTATTCGAGGATTAAATTTAAAAATAGATTATGGTGAGATAGTAGCTATCATGGGTCCTAATGGATCTGGAAAATCAACTCTATCATATATCTTATCAGGTCATAAGGCTTATGAGATAACATCTGGGGATATTATTTATAAAGGTGAGAGTATATTAGATTGGAGTATTTCAGAAAGAGCATCAAAGGGTATTTTTCTTGCTTTCCAATATCCTGTAGAAATACCTGGCGTTGTCATGATGCAATTTTTAAAAGTCGCTTTGAATGAACAACGTAAAGCACGTAATGAAAAGGAGCTGTCAATTCCTGATTTTACTAGAAAAGTAAAAAAAATCACATCAGAATTGGGAATGAATATGGAGATGTTAAAACGTCCATTGAATTTAGGTTTTTCTGGTGGTGAGAAAAAAATAGCAGATATTTTGCAAATGCGTATTCTAGAACCTAGTTTATGTATTCTTGATGAAACTGATTCAGGTCTTGATATCGATGCTTTGAAAGTTGCTGCTCAGGGAGTTAATGATCTACGTGCACAGGATCGTTCTTTTTTGATTATTACACATTATCAGCGTCTTTTAAATTATATTAAGCCAGATACTGTTCATGTTTTATACAATGGTAGAATTGTGAAAACGGGGGATCATAGTGTTGCTATAGATTTGGAAATGAATGGTTATGCTGAATTAATAAAAGAACACGTTGGATAAATGTCAAAAGGTATAAATATGAGTGATTTAACAGTAGCAGAGACTATGTTGCTTCAAGCATGTGATGAAGCTTGTAAGAAATCTTCTCAAGAACAGTCGGTTGCTGATTTTAAAAAGCATTTGTTATCTGATTTTCGTGATCAAGGTCTTCTTCCTACACGAAAAATTGAAAATTGGCATTATACAGATTTAAAAAATCTTATGAAAATATTCCCTGTCAATGAGAATAAAGATTCTATAGTGAAAGGATGTGCTCCTTTAGTGTCAAATAGCATTCAACTTTCTCTTCCTAAGAAAAATTTTTCAGATATTTTAAGAGAAAAGAAAATCGATTTTATTCCTTTTTGTCATATTAATAATAAAAATGATAATTCTTATTTTTTAGATCCTTTAGATAAACATGATGCCATTGGATATATAAATGCTATTTTATGTAATGATGGTTATAAGTTTATGATTCCTGATGAATGTCAATTAGATGTTCCTATTGAATTGCAAGTATTACAGTATGGAGGACAAACGCATTATCGTTATCCTATTAATTTTGGGATAAACTCTCGTGCTACTATTATTGAACGTTATACATCTCCTACACAAGCATCATCATTAGTATCTTCTATTGCAAATATAAAAGTTGGTAAAGGTGCAGATATTACTTGGATTATTGTGTTAGATCAAGGAATAAATGATACTCATTTAGGGCAATTGCGTGCTGTTTTAGAACAAGGATCTTCGTTAAAGGTATTTGTACTAAATACTGGAAAAGGTCTTTCTAGGAGAGAATTATCAATAGATATTGAGGGTGAAGAATCTAAATTTATGTTGAGAGGTGTAAATCTGCTCAATGGTAAGTCACATAGTGATTTATCAATGTTTTTACGTCATAAGTTTCCAAATACTCATTCTACTTCTGTAGTTCGTAATATTGTTTTAGAAAAATCTACTGGTGTATTTCAAGGTGCAATACATGTATCTCCTGAAGCTCAGGGTAGCAATGCTCGTATGGCTTCAAATACTCTTTTGTTTTCTAATGACGCAAGTTTTTATGTGAAACCAGAATTAGAAATTTTTGCAGATGATGTACAATGTGGTCATGGAGCGACGATTTCTGATATTAACCATCAACATTTATATTATTTGATGGCACGCGGTATTTCTAAAGATCAAGCATATATGATGCTTTCATATGCTTTTATTTCTGAAATTATAGAAGATATTGATAATGAAATATTACATTGTTCTGTAAAAGAGTTTTTATCTTCTTGGATGAAAAATAATTTTAGTAATATGGTTGTATTATGACTTTTGATATCAATTCTATCAGAAAAGATTTTCCTATATTAGATCGTTATATTAGAAAAAAGCCTCTTATATATTTTGATAACGCTTCTTCTTCTCAAAAACCTCAAGATGTTATAGACTCTATTAATTATACTTATAGTTATGAGTATGCAAATGTGCACCGTGGATTGCATTATATGGCAAATGCAGTGACAGATAAATATGAACAAGCTCGAGATAAAGTTCGTTGTTTTATTAATGCTTCTTCTACAAAAGAGATTATTTTTACACGTTCTGCAACTGAATCAATAAATATTGTCGCTTATGGATGGGGTGCTAGACATCTTTCTGCAGGAGATGAGATTGTTTTATCTGTAATGGAACATCATTCTAATATCGTTCCTTGGCACTTTTTACGTCAACGTTATGGTATATCTCTTGTATGGATTCCTATTGATAATCAAGGATTTTTACAGATTGATGAATTTAAAAAGTGTTTAACAGAACGAACTAAACTGATTGCCATTACTCATATGTCAAATGTATTAGGAACAGTTGTTCCGATAAAAGATATTTGTCGCATTGCAAATGAGCGTAATATACCTGTATTGGTTGATGGTAGTCAGGGATCTGTACATAATTTTGTTGATGTTCAAGATATCAATTGTGATTGGTATGTCATAACAGGGCATAAACTTTATGGTCCTTCTGGTATAGGAGGTTTATATGGAAAAGAATCTCGTTTAAATGAAATGGATTCTTTTATGGGTGGCAGTGAAATGATTTCTGATGTTACACAAGATATGGTAACTTATGCTGATTTGCCATATAGATTTGAACCAGGAACTCCTCCTATTTCTCAGGTAATTGCATTTGGTATTGCATTGGATTATATAAATAAAATAGGTCGACAATCTATTTTTTCATATGAAAGAGAACTTGCACGGTATGTGAGATCTCTTTTAAAAGAAGTAGGTAGTATAAAAATGGTAAATGAATCATTAGAAGATTCTCCTATTATCTCGTTTCGTTTAGGTAATATCCATCCATATGATCTTGCACTTTTTTTAGATAGTAATGGTATTGCTGTTCGTGCGGGAACTCATTGTGCTAATCCTTTATTTAGATTTTTGGAATTGGAGTCACTTTGTCGTGTTTCGCTAGCAATGTATAATACTTATGAAGAAGCTGATAAACTTATTGAAACTTTAAAAAAATCAGTTCGGTTTTTCCATTAATAATTGGTTTTGCTGTATTAGAAAAATTATGAACATGAAAAAAGAAATTACTGATAAAATATCATTATCTGAATCTGCTATTCCATCAGAAGATCTAGAGAGAATTTCAAATGATATTATTGCTGCTTTAAAAACAGTATATGATCCTGAAATACCTTGTGATATATTTGAACTTGGACTTATTTATAAAGTTGATATTGAAGATGATTATATGGTGAAAATTTTGATGACTCTTACCGCTCCTGGATGTCCAGTAGCAGGTGATATGCCTAAGTGGATTGAGAATGCTGTTGGTGCAATAGAGGGAATATCTGGTGTAGAGGTATCTATAACTTTTGATCCTCCATGGACTATAGATCGCATGTCAGAAGAAGCACAAATTGCAACAGGTTATTATTAAAATAATATAATTGAGATTTTATTGTGTTTTTATATATAAATATTTTCTATCTTTTTTTCTATTTTAAGGAGTGATAAAAGTAATGTCTAATGACTTAATAACCATTACTGAATCTGCTATCTCTCGAATCAAGAATATTGTTCTTAGCTCACAAGAAAAAGCTAAAGGTATTCGTATTTCTCTTAAAAAAGGTGGATGTGCAAGTCTGGAATATATGGTTGATTTAGTAATTAATCCTTTAGAAGGGGACGATTTAATAGAAAAAAATGATGTTAAAATTTGGATTGATTCTTCATCTCTCCTTTATTTGATTGGGACAGAAATTGACTTTAAGACGGAGGAATTATATTCTGGGTTTGTTTTTAGTAATCCCAATCAGATTTCTTCCTGTGGCTGTGGACAATCAGTGGAAATAAAACCCGTTAATATTTAAAATTGCTTATATTAAAATCCTGTATCATATAGGATTTCCATAGTTAGATCATTAATATTTTTTTAAAATAATATTAAAGAATATATAGTCAGGTAAATCTTTAAAAAGAAGTTAGAATCACTCTTTTATTTATTTCATATTGGATACGTGATGTGCTTCTTAAAAATTTAGATTATCAGTTGCAAGGTGTATTTTTTTTCTTAATAATATTTATTTCATCTCGGATACGTGCTGCTTCTTCAAAATTTAGATTATCAGCTGCAAGGTGCATTTTTTTTCTTAATGATTTTAAATATAAATCTTCTTTTTTCGTGGACGATTTATCAATTATAATACTGTGTTTTGTATTATCTTCTCTTAAGATTGGATCAATAACTTCAATAACTTTTTCTTTCACGGATTGAGGATTGATATTATGTTTTTTATTATACTGTATTTGTTTTTCTCGTCTTCTGTTTGTCTCGTCAATAGCCAATTTAATAGATTTTGTAATCTTATCTGCATAAAGAATAACTTTGCTATTTACGTTACGAGCAGCTCTACCAATCGTTTGTATTATAGATGTTTTAGAACGTAGAAAACCTTCTTTGTCTGCATCTAAAATAGCAACAAGACCGCATTCAGGAATATCTAATCCTTCACGTAATAAATTGATTCCGACTAGAACATCAAATTTACCAAAACGAAGATCACGTATGATTTCAATGCGTTCTAATGTTTTAACTTCAGAGTGCATGTAACGAACTCGTATTTTGCGTTCTTGAAGATATTCCGTTAAATCTTCTGCCATTTTTTTTGTAAGGACTGTTAATAAAATGCGTAAACCATGTTGAATTGATAAGTTTATTTCATCGTAAATATCTTCTACTTGGGTAAGAGCAGATCTAATTTCTACAGGAGGATCTACTAGTCCTGTAGGGCGAATAATTTGTTCTACAACAATTCCTTTACATTGCTCTAATTCCCATTGTCCAGGAGTCGCGGAAACCAAGATAGTAGTAGGTTTTAGGCAATTCCATTCTTCAAAACGCAAGGGACGATTGTCCATACAAGAAGGAAGACGAAAACCATGTTCGGCTAAGGTAGCTTTACGCCGAAAGTCACCTTGGTACATACCGCTGATTTGAGGTATACTAACATGACTTTCATCAACAAATAGTAGTGAATCTTCAGGAATATATTCAAAAAGTGTTGGAGGAGGTTCTCCAGGATTACGTCCGGTTAGATAACGAGAATAGTTTTCTATAGATTGACAAGACCCTGTTGCTTCTAGCATCTCTAATTCATAGGTAATGCGTTGTTCAAGACGTTGTGCTTCAATTAATCTGCCTTCTTTTTCTAATTCAATAAGACGAAGTGAAAGTTCTTCTTTAATATGTTTAATTGCAACGTTGAGGGTAGGTCGTGGCGTAACATAGTGGGAATTAGCATAGATTTTGATTTGTTCTAAACTTTTAATTTTTCTATTAGTAAGAGGGGAAAATTCTGTAATTTCTTCGATATTACTTCCAAACATGCTGATGCGCCATGCTGTATCTTCAAGATGAGAAGGAAAAACTTCAATAGAATCGCAACAAATTCGAAATGTTCCACGTATAATTCCTATATCTTGACGTTTATATTGCTGTTTAATTAAAGAAGAAATTAATTCTTTTTGTTCTATTTGATCTCCAATTTTTATTTTTATGATCATTTCAGAGTATGATTCAACAGATCCTATACCATAAATACAAGATACTGAAGACACAACAATGCAGTCATTGCGTTCTAAAAGAGAACGAGTAGCAGAATGGCGCATACGATCGATTTGTTCATTGATAGAAGATTCTTTTTCAATATAAGTATTTGTTCGAGGAACATAAGCTTCTGGTTGATAATAGTCGTAATAAGAAACGAAATATTCAACTGCGTTATTTGGAAAAAAATTCTTAAATTCTGAATAAAGTTGGGCAGCTAATATTTTATTAGGAGCCATCACGATAGCAGGTCTCTGCATCTTATCTATAACTTTTGCCATAGTAAAAGTTTTTCCAGATCCAGTAACTCCAAGTAAAAGCTGTATTTTTTTTCCTGAATCAATTCCTTTTACGATTTGTGAAATGGCATAGGGTTGATCGCCAGAAGGATGGTAATTTGTTTGCATTTGAAATGGAATGATATTTTTTGAATTATTATTTACTGAAAAAAAACGATTAGGTTTCCAAATTTTGCCGTTTTTAATAAGAGGATCATCTGATTGGATTAAACGAGCAAGTTCCTTTACTGATAAGGTCATTTCCTGTTCAAAATTTTTATTAGTATTATTATCGAACGTAGATTTTTTATATTTAAATGTAATGCTTGGTGTTTCTTCTTTTTGTTGATGAAGTTTTTTTTCTTGAAGAATGCGTTTTTTTACATTTTTTCTATGTTTACCTGCTTCAGAACGGATTTGACGCATATTATTAGCAGCTTTTGCTTTATCTGTTTTAAGCTGCATTTCTTCAAACAAAAGATCATTTATATTATCTATTTTTGAAGTCATAGTTGATTTTATATGTGATTTTTTTTAGAGGGAAAACTACTTTTATTTGGCATATTATAAGTACTAAAATATTATTTATCATCTTAGGTATTTATAATTTAAAGTCAATCTTTTTTATTAAATAATGATACATCATTGTAATGTAGGTTATTAATAAAAAGTTTAATATATAAAATAATTAATAATTTAGTTATAATAAAATTGTTATAATAATTGACTTTACTAGCTAAATTTACATCATAATTAATATTATATTGATATTACTATTTCAGAATAGTTTGTAAGTAGTATTATGTCTATTTATAATAATTTATTGTTGATCAACAGTTTTTATTTCCAAAATAATATATTTGTTATCAATTTATATATATAACTTGATTATAAAGCATTTTCTTTAATTTGTGTGTTTATATATAAGGATTGAATTGTGGATTATATTTATCTAATTATATTAGCTAGTTTCATTTCAGGTGCTCTTTCAGGATTATTTGGCGTTGGTAGCGGATTGCTTATGATACCTATATTGAGCAAGGCATTTCAATTAATGGGCGTTGATGATTTAATATGTATGCATGTTGCTATGGGAACTTGTTTAGGAGTTGTAGCTCCTACTTCTATTGTATCTTTCATAGCACATAAGCGACATGGTTCAGTTGATATGAAAATTTTTAAAAATTGGATAGTTATTCTTCCTCTCACTACTTTTTTAACGTCATATATGATCTCGCACGTAGATAAATATTTTTTAAACAAGATTTTCTCTGTTTTTTGTTTCGTAATGGGATGTGTAGTACTTAAAAAAGATCATTTTGTTTATAAACATAAATTTCCAGAAAATTATATGAGATATGTATGGGGAATTATCATAGGATTCTTGTCTGGAGCATTAGGAGTAGGAGGAGGAATATTCACTAATGTTGTTATGTTATTCTATGGTTTTTCAATACATAAAGCTACAGCAATGGCAACGGGTGTAAGTGTATTAATTACTATTCCTGGATTATTAGTGCGTATTTATAGTGGCTGGGGATTAAAAGATTTGCCTCCATTTTCTATTGGTTTTGTTAATATAGGTGCTGTTATGATCATTCTGCCTATTAGTATATTGGTCACTCCTGTGGTTACAAAGCTATCTTATGCAATAGAAAAGAAATATCTAACAATTGGATTTAGTATGGTTATGTTTTTAACATCTTTTGTTTTTTCGTAATATGTTTTATTGTAAAATACGATGACAGAAAAATATTAAGATTTTTTCGAATTACTATCTAAATACTCTTTCGTTAAATTGTGAATTTTATTTATTATGGCATATAATCCATTTGTACGTTTTTGAGATATATACTCGTTTAATCCAAGGCGTTGAAGTATTGCAATGGAATCTATTTTGAGTATTTTATTAATGCTATTGTTATCGTAAATACTTTTTATGATATATAGCAGTCCACATACTATTTGAGAATCAGAAACAGCATAAAATACCATGATAGGATCGTTATTCTCTTTATTCTTCCAATCTATTACCATCCATAGCTTGCTTACACATGCTGAGACGATATTTTTATCTATCATGTATTCTTTTGGGAAAGGAGGAAGTTTTTCTCCTAGCTCTATTAAATAGTGATATCGATCTTCCAAATCTTCTATTAAATCGATGTCTTCGATTATTTCTTTAATAGTAGTAGTCATAAGTAATATCCTTGTATTATAACGAAGGAAAAATTGTTCATTAGATAATAATTGTCTAATTATAAGTTAAAAGTATTTTATAGAAATTAAAGATATATTGCATATCTTCATTATAATCAAATATAAACTTGTGAAATAAATCATGTCAAATATTGTTGTCATAGTGAAAAAGCAAGTTTTAAAATATGTGTATTATAACAAAAATTGATTTTTTATTGAATAAATAATCTAAAGTTTAATATCTAATTATTTCTTGGGCTAAAATATTTTTATTCTTTGTATTTATAATCACGAAATTTATTGGTAATGGGATAAAGGCGATCACGCCCAAAACTTTTACAAGTTATTTTAGTTCCTAAAGTAGATTGTCGCCTTTTGTATTCAGAATTATATAAAATATTTTCTACATAACTAACTGTTTCACTACTATATTCATTATCAATATTTTTTAAAGATTCTTCATTTTCAACTATACGTTTAATAATATCGTCTAAAATAGGATAAGAGGGCAATGATTCTTGGTCTGTTTGGTTATAACGTAATTCTGCAGAAGGAGATTTCTCTATAATTCTAGATGGAATTACCTCTCCTAAAGGACCTAATCCACTAGAAATACAATTTAAATTACGCCAAGCTGCTAGTTTGTATACTTGTGTTTTAAATAAATCTTTTAACGGATTAAATCCACCACTCATATCACCGTATAATGTTCCATATCCAACTGCAACTTCCGATTTATTACTAGTAGTGAGCAACATTGCGTTTGAGTGATTAGAAATAGCCATTAAAATATTACCTCTAATACGACTTTGTATGTTTTCTGCTACTATACCACTTGGTTCTTCTTTTAAAAATTGTGCCATGATAGAAAAAAAAACATCAACAACATCATTAATAGGTAAGACGTCATATCTGCAACCTAATGCTTTTGCACAATCAGCAGCATCTTCTAAACTTTGATTAGAAGTATATTTATAGGGAAGCATAACTGTTGTAACATTATCTTTGCCTAAGGCATCAACCGCAATTGTAGCACATAGAGCTGAATCAATTCCTCCTGAAAGTCCAATGACAACTTTATTAAAGTTATTTTTTTTAATATAATCACGAAGACTAAGGACACAGGCACTATAGTCTTTTTCTTCTTCTTTAAGAGGAATATAAACCTTTGATTTAGGATAATCTTTTATAAAATCCCATTGATTCAATTCGTTGTCATACTTCCATTCGGTAATCAATTTTTGTTCTTCGAATTGATTCATTTGAAATACTAATTGTTGATGACTGTCGAAGCAAAAACTTCCACCATCAAATACTAATTCGTCTTGTCCACCTACTTGGTTTGCGTAAATTATAGGAATGTTCGCATGAGAACTTTGTAATTTTACTATCTCTTGACGTTTTCTTAATTTATCTTGACAATAAGGAGAAGCATTAAGAGATAAAAGAAATTCGGCTCCTTGTTTTTTTAAATGTCTACAAATACTTGAATTTTTCCATATATCTTCACATATAAGAACTCCTAATCGAATATTCCTAAAGACAACTGGATCATTACTATATCCCGATACAAAAGTGCGTTTTTCATGAAATTCATTATAATTTGGCAGATTAATCTTATCGCGTACATCAATAATATTACCTCTATCAAGTATTGCAACGGAATTAAATATTTCATCTTTATCTTGACGAGGAAAACCGATTATTACTCCAGCACCATTATCACGAGTATCATTTTTTAAAGTATTTAATGCATGATCACATGCTTTTATAAAAGATTTTTTGAAAATTAAATCTTCTGGTGGATATCCTGATATAAAAAGTTCCGTAAATAAGACAAGATCTGCTCCTTGGTTAGTTACTTCTTTGCGTACTTCCCGAGCCTTGGTGATATTACCTATAATATCTCCTACAATTGGATTCAATTGTGCTATGGCGATTTTAAAATTTTTAAACAAGATAAAATCCGTATTTCAAGTTATTATAATAGTCATTTAGTGCATTTGATGTTTTGTATACTATTAAATGTATTATATTTATTCATCCTAATTTTCCCCTAAAACAATGATTTTTTTTGAGTAGTATCTTAATAAATAAATTAAGATAATAAAATAATATTAAAATAAAAATTTTATTCAATTATATAAATATTATAAAGTTATGAATGGATAAACAGATCTCACATTCTTAATTTAAAAACAAATTAAATCGCAATAAACCAAAGGTAGTATTAATTTTATTTAGGTAATTGAAGATAGCAATATTGGGTGGTATAGAAATATAATTATTTAGAATATAACGGATTAGTTATAATTTTAATTATTTTATAAATCATAATAATTATTGTTTGTTTTTACTAAATGTATTTTGTCTTTTAAAAAAATCTTATTTATGTAAATAAACTTTATAATTCTTTACTTCATTTATATTGGAGAAAGATTATTATTCGTAATATTATAAAATAACTTTTATTTACGTTTTTTTTATAATATATTTTAAAAGTCATAATCGATTTTAATAGGACAATGGTCGCTTAATCTATTCCCTTTGGTTTTGATATCATTTGAATTATACCATTCTTCATGAAAACTATTTTTAATCAATATTTTATAAGCATTTTCATCCATAACAAAGTAGTCGATAGGTGTTTTATTTGATAGTTTTACATTTGCATTACAATTAGAATGTTTCATTATAGGAAAACGAATTAATGAATTATCACGATCTATTTTTTGCCAAAAATCATCATTATTTCCTAATTGATTTATTTTTCTATTGAAGTCGCCTGCTATAACAAAAGGAATACCAGTTTTCTTTTTTTTATTAATCCAAGTTTTTATCCATTGAGCTTGTTGATTAAGTAAATTACAGCTGTGATTATGGGAATTATCTAATTTATTTAAGAAACAAAAGGACTTAAGATGAATATTAAGAATCCACATCCTATTTCCATTTATTGTAACTAAAAGCTCAACGGCTTTACGTTTTGATGCTCTAGAGTGTGAATTTGTTTTTATTAAAGGATAAGATGCTTCGATTACATTAATGTTTTCTTTTTTTCTTACAACTATTGCTGTATTGATTGAACTATCGCTATTATCTGTGGTATGTGTAGAATCATTCGAAAAATAATTTTTACCTGAATAAAAAATTATCCATTTATCTTCAGGAAATATTCTTGCGACAGCATTATAACTTCCCATCTCTTGTAGAGAAATAATATCAGCATTTAAATTATAAGCGTAACGTCGCAATAAATCATAATCGCTTTTTTCCCTTTTGACTGAATTTTTCCAAAGAGATGCTCCTTCTTTTTCAGATAGAGTATTAATATTCCAAGATACAAATCTCACTCTTTGAGCAAAACTTGTATATGGAATAAGAAATAAAACAAAAACTAAAATATATTTTCTAATCATTATCTTCTTTGATATTGTCTATTATGATAGAAGCAGGGGTCTATTACTGACTTTTTAGTAAAAATTTTATTATATCTATAAACAAAATTTATTAATAAAAAGCATACTTCTTCTTATGGAAAATCTGGAGGTAAGGATTCTTTAGTTATTATAGATATTGCTTCTAGTAGGCTGAGTGTTTGGATTTCAGTAGACCCAAGACGACGAATTACTACAGAGCGTTCATTGGCTTCTTTTCCTCCACAAATTATAATAAGAGGGATCTTTTTGATAGAATGTTCTCGAATTTTGTAATTTATTTTTTCATTTCTAAAATCAGTTTCAACAGATAAATTATTGTTTTTTAAAAGAGAAGCAACTTCTTTTGCATATTGAATCGAAGAAGAAGTTATAGTTGTAACTACTGCTTGGATCGGTGAAAGCCATAGTGGAAGATTTCCTTTAAAATTTTCAATCATGATACCAATAAATCGTTCGATTGATCCAAATACTGCACGATGAATCATAACGGGATGGCATTTTTCAGATTTAGAGTTAATGTAAAATGCATTGAAACTGCTAGGAAGATTGAAGTCAATTTGTATTGTTCCACATTGCCAATCACGACCAATTGCATCTTTTAGTATATATTCGAATTTTGGACCATAAAAAGCTCCTTCTCCTAAAATAATTCCAGTATTAATTTTATTTTGAGATGAAGTCTTAATTTTATTAAGAACGCTTTTCATAATATTTTCTGCATCATCCCACAATTCATCAGATCCGACACGTTTTTCTGGACGAGTAGAAAGTTTGACAGTAATTTTTTCAAATCCGAAATCTTTGTAAATTGATACTATTAAATTATGAATTTTAAAACATTCTTCAAACATCTGTTCTTTAGTACAAAACACGTGTGCATCATCTTGTGTAAAACTTCGGACGCGCATTAGTCCATGTAATGATCCAGAGGGTTCGTTACGGTATACTGATCCAAATTCTGCTAAACGAATAGGGAGCTCACGATATGATTTTAATCCATGATTAAATACTGCAACATGACCAGGACAATTCATAGGTTTAAGAGCAAAAGAACGAACATCTTTTATTGTATCATCAGCACATTTTACAGCGAACATATTAGATCTATACCAATCCCAATGTCCTGACTGTTTCCATAGACTTTGATCTAATATTTGAGGAGTATTTATTTCTTCGTAATCATCTTTTATTTTCCTACGCATATAGGACATAAGCGTTTGAAATATTTTCCAACCTTTCTTATGCCAAAAAATAACCCCTGATCCATCTTCTGAAAGGTGGAAAAGATCCATTTCACGTGCAAGTTTTCTATGATCTCTTTTTTCAGATTCTTCAAGAAAATTTAAATATTGATTTAATTCTTGTTGAGTATTCCATGCAGTTCCATAAATACGTGATAACATAGGGAGATTGCTATCTCCTCGCCAATAAGCACCAGCTACTTTCATTAATTTGAAAAATTTTTTTACTTGCCCAGTTGATCGTACGTGTGGTCCACGACAAAGATCAAACCATGTTCCTTGATGATAAATAGTTATATTTTCTTTTTCAGAAATATTCTCCAAGATTTCTACTTTATACGTTTCTTTTTTGGATTCGAAAAGTTCTTTTGCTTGTTCGCGCGATAAACATTTTTTGATAAAAGGAGTATCTCTTGCAATGATATCTTGCATTTTATTTTCTATTTGCTCAAGTTCAGCCAAATTAAAGGGTTTTTCTTTGTGAAAATCATAATAAAAACCATTTTCTATAACTGGTCCAATAGTTACTTTTATATCTGACCAAATGCTTTGTACTGCCTCAGCCATTATATGAGCACAACTATGGCGAATTATATTCAAAGATCTAGGATCTTCATGTGTAATAATTTCAATTGATCCTGTTCGAATTGGATCAGATAAATCACATATTTTACCATCAATCGCCATTGCTATTGCTTTTTTTGCAAGAGATTTGGATATCGATTCTGCAACATCATATCCAGTTGTATGGTAAGGAAAACTCTTGATTAAACCGTCGGGGAATTCTAATTTTATATCTGCATGCATTTGATATACTCTTTTCTTTAAATCCGGTTACTTCATTGATTTTTCTAAAGAAAGATAACGGATCATCGATAGAATATCCAGTCGTTGAATACAATGATAAATCATTTTTTTATTAAAGTAATAGAAAGTAAAAAGATAATATGATTCTATTGAAATATCAATTCATATCAATGTTCAATTTGCTTATAAAAAATATTTTAAGAATTGATAGGTGTTAATTGAATAGAAGGTTATTGATATTTTACTTTAAAATATCTCTTAATTATCTAGAGATAAAATTATTGATATACTTGCATTTTAATCTAGTAAAATGTTATGATGAGAGTGAAATTTTATGCTATGATTATTATAAATTATTTGGGAAGGATGGCCGAGTGGTTTAAGGCACTGGTCTTGAAAACCAGAGATGGGAAACTATCCGTGGGTTCGAATCCTACTCCTTCCGCCAATATAAAGTATTGGAAATTTTGTCTGATTTATTGTATGCGAAGAACGGTCTTTGGGATATAGAGAAACACAGATTGAATTAGCCAAAATCTACAGCAAAACTTAGATAGATGTAGCAAAGATTAAAACAAGATATTGAATAATTAAAAGCATATAAACCTACAAGATTAACTCACGTAGAAGATCAAAACAAAACCATTAGACTTCGTTCGATGGATAGAGGGAGTTAATGCCCTAATAAGACCAGTTATAACATTTAGTTGGGTTATTGCCTGTCCATTACTATATTGGTTGTATTCAAAGATATCTTAGTTGAATGAATAACTTTATAGGTTTTTTTAGTAATAGCCATTTTTATTGCTCACCCTAACTTCTTCCTCCCGAGTTTTTAGGACGAGAAGAAGCGAGTGTTCAGAAAATGTCTTTTTACTTTACTTAATGAGTTACTATAAACTTTTTACAGTATTTACATTCCTCTTCTAATAGTAGCAGTTAGTTCTGCAATTCTTTCATCTTCTGAATCTTCTTCATCTTTTGGAGTTTCTTTATTTTCTGGAGATACTTTATCTCCTTTTAATTCTTCAGCTTTATTTACATCTTTTTTAGCTAATTCCATCAAGTCCTTCTTCCTGGCTTCTTTTGATTTAGATTCGCCACATCCGCTTATTATGGATATTGATGATAATAACAAAGGCACTAACGCTATATTTTTATTCATAACCTATGTCTTCTCTGTTTATATTAGTTTTTACAACCTTAAATAAGCAAAAAATATATTATACCCGTAATTGAGTCAAGAGATAATTAGATTTTAGCTATTAATTGGTTTAAAAGAGAGGGGGGGGGTAGTCTCGCCATTTAATAGGTAAGACCTAATTTTAAAAAGACATGTAAAATAAAGCGGTTATGATTTTGATTATACCTCTACGCCTTCCGTCATAATAATTTTAAATAAACAGATTATATAAAAGTAATAATAAATAGTATTCGTGAGAATAGTTTATGATTTAATAAATGTGATTTTATTTCCTGTTTTCTATTTTATTACTATTATTTTATAGGTTTTATGTGTTATTTTTCCTCAATAATATTGTATATATTTAAATATGAAATTGAAGTTTTTAAATTATATGACTATAGCTAGTAACTTATAAGAGTTACTTTTTTAAAGAGATATAAAATTTTAGAAAAAATAATTTATTTATGTTTTACTTAGCTATATTGATTGACAAGAAGTATACATAATAACAACTAATTTCATTAGTTCCTGTAATTTCTATATATTTATCTATTAAATCTTCAGTATTCATGGAAGTTAAAGAATATTGGATATACTATATACTATTTTATGGTATAAAATAAATTATTTAATATCTATTTTTAATAAATAATAGGAGTGTGTTTTGAGTTATCAAATAAACTTAATAAAGAATTTCGTTCGCCTGATTTCTTATTAGGATTTAAATTTAAAGAATAACTTTCAACTGGGTTACCAAATTCATCTTCTTCCTTTTTAGAAAAAGATAATAAGGATTTTTTATAATCAAAATTTTCATTTTTGCTATAATTGAAAGCATAAAGAAATCTATCTATCTTTTTAGGATCTTGAAAATCTTCTATCTTAACGTGTTTTTTAAGTGTATTAATCTTTTTTTCTTCGGATAAAGAATAGAAATAAGGAGATAATTTTAGTGCTCTTGATATAACCTTAAAAATCTTTTGGTCTCCTAAAATTTCGTAATAATTTTTAATATTAGGAATATTTCTTTTAAAATAAAGTGCTAATGCATTATCAGGATCTTTTAATTCTTCTTTTTTTTCTAGAATTTGATTTTTATATAGATCGCATATTTTATTAATGTGATAATTATCTTGTACTATTCCGTTTTCTTTATAGGAGGATTTTTTATGGGTTTCGAAGTTAAAAGAAGAAATTATTTCTTTATATCTATTGTCTTTATTTGTATTTATAATGCTTGTACGATCTCTTAAATCAGAATGAAATATTTTTCGTAAAAAGATATCATCTAATTTTGTAGAATCAATTTCTTTTGCTTCTAATAGAAAGTTTAGTATTCTTTTATTAGAAAGAAGTTCTTCAATAGAATTAATAGATTGAATGTTTTTAACATAATAATTTATTTCTAAATCAATCTTTTTTTCCATCCTTTTTTTATCTATTAAATTTAAAGATCTATTTTCATTATATGCTTTTCTTTTTATACGAACATAATTGTCTACATTATCTCGTATTGTGAGATTTGATTGTATTCTAGCTTCTAATCCTATTAATCCTTTTTTATCAAAATTAAATGATTTATTTAATTTAATAAAACGTTCGTCTTTTAATTTATTTACATAACTGTTGGGATCAGAGGAATCACTAGTAAGTATATCTCTTAATTTGTATTTATAAATATCTTTCTTATCAATGTTGTAAGCGTCTAAAGCAAATTCCAATGCTGTAACTGGTTCTTTATAGTAATTACTATTATTATATAATGAGGATTTTGCATTTAAAAAATCATCTATAGATTTAATTTTATTTAAAGATCTTCGATAATTTTCTATTACTGATTCTGTTTTTTTATTATATAACGTTATAGTATTATTCTTATAGAGATCCATTATTTTGCTAATTTGATTATCTTCTTGAATTTTTTCTCCAGGATTGATGTCTTTATTAAAATCAACTTGAAAATAATCTTTTATTTTTGAAGCTTTCGGATTGTTTTCTTTTATAAGTTCAAGTAAATCATCTGCTTTTATTTCTGGATTTAATGGAAAAAGAGATAATTTAATCATTTTAAAAATCTTGGGATCTTTTAAAAGATCTTTGAAAGAAGAAATAGAGCCAATAGTTGATTTATAATAATTTTGATCAATAATAATCTCTTCTTTTGGAATGTAATTTATTGTATTATTAAAATAATTGATGACAATGCTTTCTATTTGTACATTAGTTAATATTTTATCTTTAGCTAATTTATGGCCATCTGGTTGAAAACGAAAGTTCTCTGCCATTGCACGTAAACGATTGTCTTTTAGTTTTACAAAATATTTTTCTGGATTAGCCAGCCCTATAGTCAAAACATCCTTTAAAAACGGTAAAGCAATATATTTAGGATTAATATCAAAAGATTGTAGAGCATAATCAAGAAGACGTCTATTTTTGAAAAATTGATCAATAGAATTTATTTTATTAATATTCTGACGGAAATATTTGCTTTCTATTATAACATTTTCTTCTTTGTGTTCATACGAATTTATATAATCTTTGATGATTTTTTTTTGTTGTATATCACTTTGAATTATTTTATTAGAAGGAGAAAAATCATAATAGTGAGCAAGTTTTTGATATCTTAGACTATTCATCTTACTTACTAAACTTTTAGGATCAGAAATATTACTCGTTAAGATTTTCTTTATAAATCCTTTTGCATGCGACATATCTAATAAATCAAATGCTTTCAATGCAAAATAAAAAATTTTCTTGTCTTTGATAAATTCGTCTACGGTAGATATTTTTTTTATATTGGTTCTATAGTAATTCTCTTCATTACAGACAGTAGGATCTTTTGAAATATTAGAAAGTAATTTATTCTTAATATTATCTTGAAATAAAGGAGGAGGTGGTACATGCAACGTTTTCATAGGTAACTCCAAGTATGACTTGAATATCCCACCAAATAATCTCCGCCTTTCCATTATATATTAATTATTATACTAATTCCATAAAAATATAATTATTTTTGGATTATGTATCATTTTGAATTATAATTACATAAAATTGAATTAATATTGTAAATAATATTTTATGTTTTATTGAGTTCTTAATAATATAATAGTAGATTATTATTTTGATTTATAATGATGTACAATGTTATTGTGATCTGTAATATAGTAAGATCCATCTTCTATTTTTCTTATATTATGACTGTCAATTTTTACTTTCCCATATCCTCCAGGAATATCAAGAATATAAAATGGTTGGCATAATCCAGAAATTTTTTCTTTTAAATTTGCAACAATTTTTTGTCCTTCTTCAATGGTAAGACGAAAATGACTTGTTCCAGGAGCAAGATCTGGATGATGTAGATAATATGGTTTAATACGTAATTCTACAAACGTTCTCATAAGATTTGCAAGAATTTCAGGATCATCATTAATACCTTTGAGTAATACTGATTGACTTAAAAGAATTATTCCAGCATCTGAAAGTTTGTTAATAGCATCGATAGATTCTTGAGAGAATTCATGAGGATGGTTAGCATGTATTGCAATATATATTGTTTTTCTAGATTCTTTTAGACATTTAATTAAATAATTATTAATACGTTTAGGATCAACAATAGGAACGCGACTATGAAAACGCAATATTTTTATATGTTTTATATCCCTTAGTTTTTTCAAAACTTTTTGTAAGCGATTATGCGATAAAATTAAAGGATCTCCTCCTGTAAATATTACTTCCCAAATTTTAGAATGTTCTTTAATGTATTGAATGGCATTATCTATGTCATTGGAAGATAAAACATTTCCTTTTTTAGATCCTATCATTTCTCTCCGAAAACAAAATCGGCAGTAAACAGGGCATACATGTAATAATTTAAGCAATACTCTGTCTGGATAACGGTGTACAATGCCTTTTACAGGATTGTGAACATTATCTCCAATTGGATCTTCTAGTTCTTCTGGTAAAATATTTAATTCTTCTTTTTGAGGAATAAATTGACGAGCAATAGGATCATCAGGATTATTTAGATCTATTAAATTGGCAATAACAGAGGTCAAAGCGATAGAATAATGATCAGAAATTTCTTTTATCTCATTAACCTGTTCTTGATTGATTAGGTTAGCTTGATATAATTCTTGTGCGGAAGTTAATGTTTTATCGCTAAATTTAATCATATTTATTCCTTGTGGTATGCAGTCATAGGAATCCAAATAATTTCATTTAAATTATTTGCACCTGTAGCAAGCATGACAAGTCGATCAAATCCCATTGCTATACCAGAAGATTCTGGCATCTCGGTTAAACAAGATAGAAAATCTTCATCCAATGGGTAAGTTTCATTATATATTTTTTGCTTTTCTTGCATTTCTTTTTCAAATCTTCGTCGTTGTTCAATTGGATCAATTAGTTCGTCAAAGGCATTGCATAATTCAACATTACAAGCATAAAGCTCGAAACGTTTTGCAAAACGAGGATCATCAGTGCAAATATTAGCTAATGCAGATTCCGAAGAAGGATAACGATCAAGAATAGTACAGCAGTTTATACCAAGATTGGGTTCTATTTTCTCTACAAGAATTCGAGAGAAAATATCGCTCCAAGTATCGTCATGAGCAACACGTATTCCTGATTTTTGTGCTTGTGATGACAAAAGATTGCGATCTGGTTCGTTTGGATTATCAAGTGTAATGCAAAGATCAATATTAGCATATTTTGCAAAAGCTTCGGAAACTGTAATATACTCTGCTTCATTAAAAGGATTACATTTAACTCCTTGGAAATAAAACATTTTCTTATTCGCTACTTCTGCTGCACATCTTATAATATCTATACAATCTTTCATTAATTGTTCATATGCTTCATTCGTACGATACCATTCTAGCATAGTAAATTCTGGTTGATGTAGATAATCTTGTTCTCCATTTCTCCAAACATGCGCGAAACAAAATATTCTATTTTCTCCTGCTGCTAGAATCTTTTTACAAGAAAATTCCGGAGAAGTTTGCAGATATAAAGTCTTTCGTATATGATCTTTTATGATAAATTCTGTAGAAAAAGCTTGTATATGAGTTTCATTTCCAGGAGAATTTTGAAGAGATGTTGAATCAACTTCAAGAAAATTTCTCGTAGCAAAATATTCTCTTATATAATTTTGAATTATATTTCGTTTGATAAGCAAAGGACGTCGACGATGATGGAAATCGCGATTCCACCAAAGGTTTGAAGAAATTTTATTCATAAGTATTTTCTTGTTTTTAAAAACCAATAACTAGTGTTTAAAATAGGAGTTTTAGATTATTGTCTTTATAAGATAAAAAATAGTAATTAATGTTTTACATTTTAGATAATACAGTCAAATAACTATTTTTACTATAGTTAAATAAGGAATAAATTCAATATGGTAAAAGTTATCGCTTCTGCTGTGCGTAAAGGTAATGTTCTTGATGTAAATGGAAAGCTTTATGTCGTTCTTGTTGCAAAAAATTTTCATCCTGGAAAAGGTACTCCTATTACGCAGGTAGAAATGCGTCGTATTTCTGATGGAGTAAAGGTGTCTGAGCGTTGGCGTACAACAGAACAAGTAGAACGTGCTTTTGTTGAAGATCAGCGTTTTCAGTTTTTATATGAAGATCATGAAGGGTTTCATTTTATGAATCCAGAAACTTATGATCAAGTTACTGTTTCTAAAGATGTTGTCGGTGATCAAAAAGTATATTTTCAAGAAGGAATGGATATGAAACTTCTAATCCATGAAGGAATTGCTCTATCTGTTGAATTACCACGTCATGTAACATTTACCGTTGTTGAAACGGAGCCTTCTTCAAAAGGACAAACGGTTACAGCATCGTATAAGCCAGCTATACTATCTAATTATATTCGAACGACAGTTCCTCCCCATATTAATGTAGGAGATGATATTGTAATTCTCACAGAAGACAATTCATATGTTGAACGCGTAAAAAAATAGTTGAAATAAATAAATTACTTATTATTCCTTTTTATATCTTCTTCATTGAGCATTTCTAGTTTGAGCCATTGTTCTTCTTTATCTTTAATTTCTTGATGTATTTGATCAAGATCATGATAAAGTTTGTTAACTTCTTTATTTGAAATTAAGTTTTGGTCTTTTATTTGTTGTTCTTTTTCTGCAATTTTTAGTTGCAATTTATTTATTTCTTGAGGAAGTTTTTCTAGAAGTAGTTTTTGACTATAGGTAATATTTTTCTTTTTTTTGTCATTTGTATAATTTTTTTCTTTCAAAGATTGAGTATGAGTAATTTTTGTATTTGAGGTTTGATTGTTGTTTTTTTGTTGTACAATCATATCGGAGTATCCTCCAGCATATTTTGTCCAATATCCATTGGGTTCTTCAATATTTTGCACTGAAATTGTCGAGGTTACTGTTCGGTCTAAAAAATCTCGGTCGTGACTAACAATTAGTATTGTGCCTTTTAAATTAGTAATAGTTTTTTCTAAGAAATCTAACGTTTCAAAATCAAGATCATTTGTTGGTTCGTCCATGATAAGAAAATTGAATGGTTGAGCTAAAATTCGTGCTATAATAGCTCGCATTTTTTCACCTCCAGATAAGTGTTTCATAAGAGAATGTGCTTGATGGGGATGAAAAAGAAAATCTTTGATATAACCTGCAACATGACGAGATTCTCCGTTTACCATTAAACTATCTCCAGAACTGCCTGTTAGATAAGAAGAAAGAGATTCATTTTGATTAATGTTTTCGCGTTTTTGATCAATAGTTGCAATTTTTAGGTTGGTTCCTAAAGTAATTAGTCCAGAATCCGGCTTAATTTCTCCAGTTAATAACTTTAATAGTGTTGTCTTTCCCGCTCCATTAGGACCAACAATCCCAATTCGTTCACCATAATTTATGCGTAAAGAAAAATTTTTAACAATTAAACGATTATCATATTGTTTTGTAATTTTATCTGCTTCTATTACTAATCTTCCAGAAGATGGGGCAGGTTGAATATTTGTTTGTATTGTATTATGAAAGGAATTTTTTTGTTCTTTTAATTGTGCATGTATCTCTTGTAGTTCTTTGACTCTACGGACATTTCGTTTTCGTCTAGCAGTTACTCCATATCTCAACCAATCTTCTTCTGAATCTTTTTTTTTCTTTAGATTATGATAACGTATTTGTTCTTGTTCTAGGATATTTTTTTTCCAAATTTCAAAATGAGAAAAACCTTTGTTCAGTTGATGTAAACAACCACGATCTATCCATATTGTTTTTGTGGATAAAGTTTCAAGAAAACGACGATCATGAGAAACGAAAATAATCGCAGGATTAGTATTTAATAATTCTTGTTCCATCCAATGGATAGTGCGAAAATCTAAATGATTAGTAGGTTCATCCAAAATAAGGATATCGGGTTGTAAAATAAGCATTTTGATTAAAGCCATACAACGAGCTTGTCCAACAGATAGATTAGATATGCTACTATTCTCGCTTAAATTGAATTTTTGTAGCAAAGATTTTGGGCTATAAGATACGCCTGTTGCATCTTTCATTGTATGATCAATATACTCATTAATTGTTGAAAAATTAGAAAAACTTGGATTTTGTTCAAGATATCCTAATTTAGAAGAGCAATTTAGAAATACTTCTCCAGATTGCGGTTCTATAATTCCTGCTATAATTTTTAGTAGAGTGGATTTGCCAGATCCATTACATCCTACAAGACATATACGTTCTTTCGGTTCAATTGATAAACATACATTTTGTAATAGATCTACTCCTCCTATAGAAGCATTAATGTAATCAAGCCTTAAGATAGGTGCGCTCATAGGATTAAATCCTTTGTATATCATAGGGACGAGAAATCAAAACAGCTAGTCCTTTATCGAAAATGATAGTGAGGTTTTTCTTTACAACGTTAGAAATAGCATGAGAATCACCAATAGACAAAGAGCTTTTAGAAAGAGTATATTTTGCTCCAGTAATAGTAATATTCTCAATATTTTTAAAGGCAACAATAGAAAAAAAACTTCTTTCGGGAAGATCAAAATAGTGCTTCCCTGGCATAAGAATGAAAGCTTCTTCAATTCCAGAAGTCAGGATAACGTTGAATTTATTTTTCTTTAAGGATATTGCAAGTTGTAAATGTTGTAGAGAATAATCAAATCGTTCACCAGAAATAGCACCAACTAAAGTAATGTTTTTTGCACCTAATTGTAAAGCTTTATGAACAGTAATTTCACCATCTGACATATCCTTATTAGGAGAATAAAAAATACGTTTAATTGATGACCATTGTTTTAATAATGTGCTATCAATAGAGTCAAAGTCTCCTATCCATAATTCTGGTATTACTCCTAATTTTTTTGCATGATGTATGCCACCATCGGCAGCAATAATTCTGCAATATTTTATAGAATACAAAAGACGTTCTGTTACCTTTACATTTCCATTTAGTAAAATAGCAAAATCAAGGATATTATTATTAGTAGGCTGTAATTCAACGTTAAGTTCTTGATATTCAATCATTTTTAATTTATTCTCCGCACCTTATTTTATTGGATTCTGTATTAATTAAAGAAGAAATTACTTTCTAAGCATTAATTCCTAAAATGATTTTATCATCTCCTCGGGTATATCTTTCAACTGTGCTATTGATTCCCACTCAAAAATATCCATAAAGAAGACTTTCCCCGATCTTATGCTCTAATAAAAGTAGCGGAGAGTTTACTAACTCTATGAGCAGATTTTTCAATTCTAGCTTTTCGTGTTTTTAATCAAACCCATATACTGAATTGTTGTTCATCCATTGATAAAAAACGTATTTGTACCAGTAGGCTGTAAGTAACATAAATTAAAAAGCCAATTTATGCATATTTCCAATTTCCCAATAACTACGGAACGCATTCATACTTCAATTATCAAATCTTTAAAGTCATCAGTTTTATACTTTGGATTTTCTATACCGATACAAGGATTAGTCTCAACATATTATTGTTTACATGCTAATTTAAAAATAGTTTAACTTGATTTATGAAGTTAGTCTTCCCACCAAGAGCAACCTTGGTGCAACGCTAAAGGGCAGCTTTGGTGCTTCTTAGCAGAGGCATCTGATGATTGAGAAGAGTTCTTTGATGTATGAGTATTAACTGCATTTTGAACAACATTCTCATGTTTGTTTTTCGAACTTGATGATTCGCATCCGCTTACCACAGCTATTGATGATAATAAAGATACCAACGCCATTTTTGTATTTATATTCATAACTCATAATTTTTCTGATGGATTACTTTTACAACTTTGAATAATCTGCATATAGATCTACATCTTCAAATAAAATATATTATCAACTATATTTGAGTCAAGAAACGGATGTCTTTATAATTACTTAGTAATTTAAAAAATATTGAAAATTGTGGCCAAAAAGGTGCGGGCAACATAAAATAAAACAACGTAGAATCAATGCTATTTATTATTGTAGATCTAGGGTTAAGTCGCACCTAAGAACTTTATTTTACGGCATAATAGTGTTATCAGGAAATTATGTTATAAATAATATTAAAGATAATATGTAGTAATTATAAAAAAGGATATTAATTTTTATTATATGAGGAGATGGATTGGTGTGTATTTGGGGTTTGATGATTAGATTTTTTCATTTGTTTTTAGGACAACCAATTAATTTGATCATGTTTTCTCGGTTTTTTAATTTTTTTTACATAATAAGTAAAACAAAGGATTATGTAATAAACCATTTTCGTTATTTCATGTTCAATCTTAAGTCTCTTATTATACGTTTTTTTTCTTTTTACAATAAATGAATAAATATCAGTTAAATATAATTAGAACTTATTTTCCAACTAAAAATTTTTTTAAATTTTATTTTTTTGTAATCCTATATCTTTACGCCAAAAACCATGTTCCCAGTCAATGCTCTCTATCATATTGTATGCTAGTTTTCGAGAATCTATTATTGTTTTCCCTAGTGCTGTAGCTCCTAATACTCTTCCTCCATTGGCTATAAGGCAATTATCTTTTATATCTGTACATGCATGAAATAGTTTTGTATTTTCTGTACTTTGAGGTATTTTTCGAATGATAGTTCCTTGAAGATAATTTGAAGGATATCCTTTAGTTGCTAAAACTACTGTCAATGCATACTCTGGTTTCCACTCTATTTGTGTATTGTGTAAATTTTCGTTGATACAAGAATTGAAAATTTCTAAGATATCACTTTCTAGGCGCATCATCATAGCTTGACATTCGGGATCACCGAAACGCACATTGTATTCAATCAAATATGGTCCTTGTTTAGTAATCATAAGCCCTGCAAACAAAACTCCCTGAAAAGGTATTCCTTCCTTTTGCATTCCTTCGATTGTTGGTTGGATGATTTTTTGTATGATATTAGAATATAGTTCTTGTGATATTCCTAAAGCAGGAGAATATGCACCCATACCACCTGTATTAGGGCCAACATCGCCATCATAAACACGTTTATGATCTCTTGCTGTCGTGAAAGGTATTGCAGTTTTCCCATCGCAAATAGCAAAGAAACTAATTTCAAAACCGTCGATGTATTCTTCAATCACCACGGTTGAATCAATTTTTTTAAAGCATTGATCAATAGCTTTAAAAGCTTCATCTATCGTTGATGCGATCACTACTCCTTTTCCAGCACAAAGTCCATCGTCTTTTATAACAATAGGCATACTTTGTTCTTGTACGTATTGTTTTGCTATTGTGGGATCAGAAAAACAATGGTATTCGGCAGTAGGAATACCATATTTTGAGCAGAATTTTTTAGCAAAAGATTTGGAAGACTCAAGTTGTGATGATTTTTTAGAAGGTCCGAAAACTTTAAAACCAGCTGCATTTAATGTATCACGTATACCATTTACTAATGGTAATTCTGGTCCAACAACTACAAGATCAATTTTTTTTTCCTCGCAAAAACAAACAATTTTTGAATGATCTTGTATATCGATGTTAAAACATTGGGCGTGTTGAGCAATACCAGGATTGCCTGGTATAGACCATAACTTTGATAATAAATGTGATTGTGATATCTTCCATGCAATGGCATGTTCTCTTCCACCAGAACCAATTAATAGGACTCTCAATATTATTTCCTCTTATAAAATAAAATCCATGATACCATAATGATAACATAACTAATATAATATGATTATAATAAAAATTATATTTTATTAAGTGAGATACTGTTAATATTTTAATACCTTAAAACTTATTTCTATTATAATTAATGATTTGTTTCATTCCTTGACAGATATGTTTTTTTTGTGTTGTAAATATTATAAAAAAATATGAAAGCTAACGTACTAGCATGTTTAATTCCTTCAAATTAATTCGTAATTATATAATGAGTTCGTCAGTTGCCCCTTATGTGTATTTAGCGCGTTTACAAGTGCCAACAGGATGGAATTTAGTTGTTTTGCCTGTTTTTTGGTCTACTGTTCTTGCTGCTTATCCTTTAAGCAGAGAAGGTATCTTGTCTTGGAAAATAATTTTTTGGTATTTTTTTCTCTATATTATAGGTGCTATTGTTTTTCGCGGTGCTATGTGTACATGGAATGATCTTGTTGATCATGACATTGATTCTCAGGTTTCGCGGACTCGGTCTCGACCTTTGCCTTCAGGACAGTGTAGTCGTTTTCAAGCATATGTTTTTGCTATTTTACAGAGTTTGATTTCTTTTTTATTTCTTATTCAATTTAATTATTTTGTTATTTGTGTAGGATTTATTTTATTGCCCATTGCTATTTTTTATCCATTTTCGAAGCGTTTTATTCCTTGTCCACAGGTGGTGTTAGGGATTAGTTTTGCAATAGGTGCTTTTATAGGATGGGGTGCTTTGCACTCGAGTCTTTCATGGCCTGCTTTTTGGCTTTTTATGGCAACTTTTTTTTGGGTTGTTTATTTTGATACAGTATATGCTCATCAAGATAAAAAAGATGATGAGTTGATAGGAGTAAATTCTACAGCAAGGTTGTTTGCTGATCATACTAAAATATGGCTATTTATTTTATATGGAATGTTTATTCTTTGTTTTATGATAGCTTTTTATCTAGTACAAGTTAATTTTTTTGCTTGGATTGGGTTGGTAATAGCATTATTAATTTCTATTAATCGGATCATTGTTTTAGATATTTCTTGTCCTAGGCAGTGTCTTCTCTTTTTTAAGATTACAGATTTTATAGGAATTTTTATCTTTATTTGTTTAATGATATCTCTGTTTTTTGATAAATTTTGATATGCTGCTAAATATTGGTTATTCTTCATTATAAAAGTAATAATATAGTAATTATTATCACTGACTAGTTATCATTTAATGTGTACACGACTTGGATAGCTAATTTTTAAGTATTAAAATATAAATATTTATAGGATAAAATCACTACCGTAGGAAATATAGTTGCAGTAGAGTAGTAGTTTATTTTTTAGCTGTCAGAAATGATCGATTTATTAATATTTATTTTTACACATATTTGTCTATAGGATGTGGAATAATGAAATTATACTCTGTTAAAGAAATTTTCCTTACTCTTCAAGGTGAAGGCGCGAGTGTAGGACGTGTCGCTGTTTTTTGTCGTTTTGCTGGTTGTAACTTATGGTCAGGAAGAGAAAAAGATCGTCTTTCAGCACAGTGTCATTTTTGTGACACTGATTTTGTTGGAATTAAAGGAACTAAAGGTGGTCGTTATAATGCTGAGCAATTAGCTGATTTAATTGCAGATCAATGGATTGCAGGAGGAAAAGAAGCGCGTTACTGTGTATTGACAGGTGGTGAGCCTTTATTGCAAGTAGATGTTCCATTAATTAAAGAGTTAAATAAGCGTAATTTTGAGATTGCTGTCGAGACCAATGGGACAATTGAACCTCCACAAGGTATTGATTGGATTTGTGTTAGTCCTAAAGCAGGTTGTGATCTTAAAGTTAAAAAAGGTCAAGAGTTAAAATTAGTTTTTCCGCAAGTTGATGATTCGCCAGAAAATTATATTGGATTAGATTTTGAAAGATTTTCTTTGCAGCCAATGGATGGTCCTTTTTTAGAAGAAAATACTAATTCGGCAATTTCTTATTGTTTTAAAAATCCTAAGTGGCGTGTCAGCATACAAACTCATAAATTAATTGGAATTCGTTGATTTAGCAATAATTTATAGTGTAAAAAATATTAGAGGTTTGATTTGTTAATAGGAAAAAGAGTATTTCTGTTAAAACGAAAGCCTGGTAAAATGGAAAAAATGTTGTTTCGCCTTGAGATAAAAGAGCAAGGTAACATTCATTTTCATTATATACCATCTAATAATTCTGGATATTATGTATTATGGTCTTTATCTAAAAAACAAGAAATTACAAGTAATGATGTTATTCTTGAAGAATTAAAAGGATTTGACTCATTAATTTTATGGCTGAGATCTTTTTTTGTTTTTTCAAAATATAGTCAGTTATCTTTTCCTAGTTGTCGTATATTTTTTTATGGTTCTAAAAAAGATAGTAAGGCTTTTTTAAGACTTAATCGTTTTATGAATAACAGGCGAATGCCTTTCGACAGTAAAGAATTCTTATATGAGAAGAAATTATTTGAAGGGTGGGAAGACTGTTCCTTTGTATTAAAGAAAACTAAAGTTAAAATAAATTCAAAAATAGCAATAGTTGTACATTGTTATTATCAAGATACTTGGTCTGAAATTTCCTCTATTTTGTTAAGACTAAATTTTGATTTTGATTTATTTGTTACTTTTGTAAAAACCAATAATAATTTTGAAGAAGAAGTGTTAAAATATTTCCCTTTAGCTAAATTATATGTCATGGAAAATAAAGGGAGAGATGTTCGTCCTTTCTTGTATTTATTAGAATTAGGTGTTTTTGATGGTTATGATTATATCTGTAAGATTCATGGAAAGAAATCTTTAAGAGAAGGCTATAATCCTATAGAGGGTACTATTTGGAGACGTTGGTTATTTCTTGATCTTTTAGAACCTGATATTTCGATGCGTATTATCAATAAATTTAAGAATAATCCTAACATTGGCATGATTGGTTCTGGAAGATATAGGCGCTATAGAAAAATGTCTATTTTTACAAAAAACAGCAAGGTATATCAGCGTTTTATGAATCTTGTTAAAAGAGTAGGTTATTCTACTACTAAGCAACTTGATTTAGATTTCTTCAATGGCACTATGTTTTGGGTAAGGCCTGAGTGTTTGGATCCTATTAGATATCTACATCTTACGGGAGAATTTGAAAAAGACTGTAATCTAAAAGATGGAGCACTTGAACATGCTGTTGAACGATTTTTTGCCTTTTCAGTTATATATAAAGGATTTTCTTTAGAATCGGTCGATTTTATCATGGAATATAAGAAATAGTATATTGGTTTACTTTTTATTTATTATGTAAATTATTTAAATTTATTTTATAACTGTCAAATCCAACCCATTAATTCACGACGTGTTATTTTTTCTAAAAGATTCATTCCTAAATCGCTGCTATTAAGACAAGGAATGTGTGTGAATTTTTCTCCACCAGACTTCACAAAGATTTCTTCTACTTCATGTACAATTTCATAACTTGTTTCAAGACAATCTGAAGAAAAGCCAGGAGTAATAATCGCTATGCGTTTAACACCATTAAGTGCTAGTTCTTCAACTGTTTTATCTGTAGGAGGTTCAAGGCATTTAACCTTTCCAAAATGTGATTGGAAACATATTTTAAAACGATCATCTGGCCAATTCAGTTCTTCTTTAAGAAGTCGTGCGCTTTTACGGCAATGACATCCATATGGATCTCCTTGTAATATATAAGAAATTGGCATTTGGTGAAATGAAACTAGAATAATTTCTGGATTCCATTGTATAGATTCAAAATGTTCACTTACCGAACTTGCAAGTGTGCTAATATAACTTGGATCTTCATAATATGGAGGAACGGTTCTTAAACTAGGCATCCAGCGCATTTGCATTAATTCTTGGAAAACTTTATCTTGCGCAGTTGCAGTTGTAGCTGCTGAATATTGAGGATATAAAGGGAATACAAGAAGACGTTCGCAACCTTCTTTTTTTAGATTATTGATTACTTCCTTGATAGATGGGTTGCCATATCGCATTGCCCAATCAACAACTACGGAAGGGATATCTTCTAATCTTTTGGCTAGATTAGTAGCTTGATCTCGTGTATGAGTCCGAAGTATGCTTTCGTCTTGTAAAGTATTCCAAATTTTTGCATAGGCATGTTTTATTTTGTGAGGACGAAAGTTTAGAATATACCCAAAGAGAATAGGTCGCCACTGCCAAGATGGTAGTTCTATAACGCGTTTATCAAGGAGAAATTCCCTTAAATAACGTCTTAGGGAAAAGAAATCACATCCATCTGGTGTTCCAAGATTAACTATTAATACGCCAATTTTCCCGAATTTAATTTTAGGATGATCTTTTGGAGCAAAGGGAGATATTGTCATTATACACTTCTAGTACATATTTTTTCGCGAGTAGGGTGGCAACTATTATAAAAATTACTCTATGTTTATGACAGCATAAAATAAATCTTTTATTAGAATATTATGATATCAGGCATATAATAAAAGTTTATAGATACTATTTATTACTTATTTATGAACTATTATTGACTGAGAAGATTGATTAGAATTATCAGGAATAGATACTATACCTTTTTTAGATTCAGAAGTGGGAATTTCTTCTGACTTGGAAGGTTGTGGAGTAGGATTTTCATTAATATCGATTATATCTCTTCCTGATTTATTCTCATTATCTTCTTCTGATGTAGAAGGTGGAGTAGGACTGTCAGGAATAACGACAATATCCCTCTCTGATTTAGACATAGGCACCTCTGTTAGATGTGTACGTCGTAGATAAAACTGTTTTTTATTTTGCGCAATACAATTTATCTTATTTGGATCTAGGAATTTACATTGAATATTTTCCAAGGTATTTCGGACTAAAGAATTGAGTCTAATATCTATCTCTTTATTAAGTTTAATGCGATAATATCCTGTTGCAAGAATTATATTAGATCCATCTGTAGACATTGTTTTTAATATTCCATCTTTTTGAAAATACGATAGAATTCCGTTGTCGTCTTCCCAATAACCTTCTAAAGTTGCCTCTTGTATTTCTATGTTATCATCAATGATTGGCAAAACACCGCAGGATGCCATGGATATAAGATAAAAAACTAAAAATAAAGGGAAAAAATTCCTAGTTATCATTTTGTGGATATCTCCCTTAAATATTAAAAATACTCTGAATCTATTTTCCTTAATATTCAAAGACACATTTTCTAAAGTACTATACACATAAATTATTGTTCGTTACAATATAATCCTTGTATGAAAAATTACTTAAAAAACATCATAAGAAACGGGAAAAATAATGCATAATTCATGTTTCCGCTAATATAAGTAATATGGCCAATCATTATGCTAATCAGTAAGCAGGGAAGAAAAACTCTAAGCCACCAAGCAAATTGTTTGTTCATAAAAAAACACGTTACAATTGTAGCTACTATTACAAATACATCAACTGCTATCCAAAAATGATGAACCATTTTTTCTTCAATGATCTCCCGATAAAATGTTATACGTATCGTATTCTAATAGTTCTCATCAATAATGCAATAATTTATTGAAAAATAGTGTTGAAAATATTAATAAAGAAAAATTTTTTTATTGTATATTCAGATAAAAATGTTCAAGTAGTATCTATATATTATATTTAGCTATCATGTACTTATTTATCTTTTAAGGAGACATTTTTTTTACGACAAATTTAGCATAACATTTAAAACGTGGTATTGTTAAAGTAGTTAATATGAACTTGTTCATAGTTTTGTTTGTAAAGGTATTATAATGAAAATAGGTATTTGTCCACTTGTAGTTGGAAATTGGAAAATGCACGGAATTCGTGCATCTATCAAAGAAATAGATAAAGTTGTTAAAGGAATAGAAAGAAATCGTTGTCGTATTAATGTTGCTATATGTCCTCCAGCAACTTTAATCTATGAAGTTTTTAGTCTTTTTGAAAAATCTTCGTTGATAATCGGAGCGCAAGATTGTCATGTAGCTGAATCTGGTTCTTATACAGGTGATATTTCAGCTAGTATGTTAGCTGATTGTGGAGCTAAATTTGTAATTTTAGGACATTCTGAACGGCGTATTGGTCATCAAGAAAGCAGTCAAATCGTGCAGTCTAAAGTAAAATCTGCTTGTAATGCTGGATTATATCCCATAGTATGTGTCGGAGAAACATATGAGGATTATCTTTCTGGTAAAACCTTTGAAGTATTGCAAGAACAATTGGATTTTAGTATTCCTAGTGATTTTAAATCTTTGATTCCTGTTGTTGCGTATGAACCAATTTGGGCTATTGGTACTGGTCGTATTCCTTCTATTGCTGATCTTGAGAAAATTCATTCTTTCATTCGTAGTATTTTAGTAAATCGTTTTCTTGAAGAAGGGAAAAAGATGCGTATTTTGTACGGTGGATCAGTTAATGCTGAGAATGTAAAAGATTTTTCATTCATTGAAAATATAGATGGATTACTAGTCGGTGGAGCTAGTCTTCAGTATGAATCATTCTCGAAGATTATTGAAATTTTTGATCGTGTGTACGTTGATTCTTACCTCTAATATGTATCATTATACGTGAATAGAGGCTGTGTCTTTTAAAACTTTATGAATGGAAAATTTTAATGCATATATTTCTTATGGCTTTGCACTTGATAGTGGTTTTTATGTTGATATGCGTAATTTTAATCCAATCCTCTGATAGTAGTGATTTTGGTTCTTCTTCTGGCTTTACGTCTATTCGTAGTACTGCGCATTCTTTAGGGCGTTTTACTGTAATACTTGCTTTTCTTTTTTTTACAACCTCTATCGCATTGGGAATAACATCGCGTTATTCTTATGTAAAATCCAAAGAAAAGTTGAATAAAAATTTAGTTAACTTCACGAAAAAAAGTAGTTGATGATGTTAGTGATAAAATTATTTCCTCTGTTATTGCTAAAAATAATTCTTCTTCTAATACAAAGTAGATTAAATTTCGTATTTTTATCTATTTTACGTAAAAATTTATTTTCTTTGTTGTAACAAGATTAGAATGATAAATATTTTAAGGAGTATATGTGGTTAGGTATATTTTTATCACTGGCGGAGTAGTTTCCTCTTTAGGTAAAGGAGTAGCGGCAGCATCGTTAGGCGCATTGTTACAAGCTCGTAAATATAAAGTTCGGGTTCGTAAGCTTGATCCTTATCTTAATGCTGATCCTGGTACAATGAGTCCAGTACAACATGGTGAGGTCTTTGTTACTGATGATGGTTCTGAAACAGATCTAGATCTTGGCCATTATGAACGATTCATGGACATTAGTACTACTAGAGCAGATAATATTACTACTGGTCGTATTTACAAAAATGTAATTGATAAAGAGCGTCGAGGGGATTATCTAGGTGCAACTGTACAGGTTATTCCTCATATTACAAATGAAATAAAAGATTTTATCACTAAAGGAAATGAAGACGTAGATTTCGTAATTTGCGAGATTGGTGGAACTGTTGGTGATATTGAGGCAATGCCTTTTGTGGAAGCTATACGTCAGCTTGGAAACGAATTATTATATCATGGTAGCAGGGCTTTATATATTCATTTAACTCTCATGCCGTATATCAAGTCTTCTGGTGAACTTAAAACAAAGCCTATTCAACATTCTGTTAAGGAGCTACAGGCTCTTGGTGTACATCCAGATGTTTTATTAATACGTGTTGATCGTAATATTCCTGAAATGGAACGTCGCAAGATTTCGTTGTTTTGTAACGTACCAATGTCGGCTGTGATCCCAGCTCTTGATGTTGATGATATTTATAAAGTTCCTCTAACATATCATGATGGGGGAATGGATAGTGTCGTTTTAAGTTCTTTTGGTATTCATAATGTTCAATCTCCTCAACTAGATGATTGGAAAAGTTTTTGTGATCGTTCTTTATCTATAAAAAATGAAGTTAAAATAGCAATAGTTGGAAAATATATTCATCTTAAAGATTCTTATAGGTCTTTAATAGAAGCATTGCGTCATGGTGGTGTAGGTAATTATACAAAAGTACAGTTATCTTGGGTTGATGCGGAAATATTAGAAAAAGAAGATCCTATAAATTATTTGAATAGTGTTCATGGTATTATTGTTCCAGGAGGATTCGATAAGAGAGGTTCTGAAGGAAAAATTATTGCGATAAAATTTGCTCGTGAAAATAAAATACCTTTTTTGGGTGTTTGTTTTGGTATGCAAATGGCTGTTATTGAAGCTGCTCGTAATCTCGTAGGAATATCTAATGCTTGTTCTACTGAATTCTCTGACTCAGGAGAGCCAGTTATTGCTCTTATGAGTGAATGGATGAAAGGAGATCAGTATGAAAAGCGTTTTGTTTCTGATGATTTAGGATCAACAATGAGATTGGGATCTTATGATGTTTCCTTGAAAGAAAAAACCTTGATTTCAGATATTTATGGAGCTAATCTGATCTCAGAACGTCATAGACATCGTTATGAAGTTAATTTACATTATAAGAATAAACTAGAAGATTGTGGTTTAAAATTCTCTGGATTTTCTACAAATCATGATCTTCCTGAAGTAGTAGAATATGTAAATCATCCTTGGTTTATAGGGGTGCAGTATCATCCTGAATTGAAGAGTCGTCCTTTAAATCCTCATCCTCTTTTTATTAGTTTCATCGATGCTACTGTATCATATAGTAAAACTTCATAAATTTTAAAAAAGATTGATCTAGTTTAGTCTTCTATTAAAATGCGTAAAAAAACTATGGATTAATGGATTCTATCTTTAATTCATTGTATCTGAATTTATTATAATCCTATAAAAAAGATATATCCTCTAAATACAATTTTTCTAGCTTATATGACGATTTTTACTACATAATTTGATTTATTATGCTTTTTAAAACTTATTGAATATTTGTGTTTCTTATGCGTTTAATATTATAATTATGTTATAAACATAACATTACAAAATTTATTTTCAATTTACTAAGTTTACTTAGTAGAGATTAAAAAAATAAATAAACCATATTAATAACTAATTATATTAAAATAAAAAATATAAAAACTAATGCATTAGTGATGTAGGTAAAGTAATATCAATACATATTAAAGAATATCGTAAAAATTATTTAACTAAGAATTATATAACGTTAACTAATTTTACTTTAACTGTTCTTTATATTTTACTAATGTGGATAAATCATTTTTTCTGGTCTAACGAGAATATCATATTCTTCGGCAGAAATAATTCCACTATTAACTGCTTCTTCTTTAAGTGTAGTGCCATTGCAATGAGCTTTTTTGGCAATAATGCTTGCTTGATCGTATCCTATTTTAGATGTGAGAGATGTTACAAGCATTAAAGATCGATCTAAAGAAATCTTAATATTATCTTTCCTTGCTTGGATGCCAGATATACAATTATTAGTAAAAGACTCAACAGAGTCGCTTAAAAGTTGTATAGATTGCAAAATATTATATGCAATCATTGGTTTGTAAACATTAAGCTCAAAATGTCCTTGGCTATTAGCAAAAGTAATGGCTGCATGATTTCCAAAAATATGTGCACAAACCTGTGTAATTGCTTCACACTGAGTTGGATTAACTTTGCCAGGCATGATTGAAGATCCTGGTTCGTTTTCAGGTAGTGTCAATTCTCCTAATCCAGAACGTGGTCCAGATCCCAAAAAACGAATATCATTGGCTATTTTAAACAGAGAAGTAGCAGTTGTATTAATTGCTCCATGACAAAAAACAATAGAATCGTGAGAAGCAAGAGCTTCAAATTTATTGGGCGCTGAAACAAATGGTAAACCTGTAATATCTCGTATATTGTTAGCAATTTTTTCAGCAAATCCTACGGGAGAATTAAGACCTGTTCCAACAGCTGTCCCACCTTGAGCAATATCATAAAGGCCATCTAAAGTCATTTCTATGCGTTTAATAGAATTTTTAACTTGTGTTGCATATCCTGAAAATTCTTGTCCTAGCGTTAAAGGAGTTGCATCTTGAGTATGGGTACGTCCAATTTTTACAATATCTTGGAAATCATTGACTTTTTTTGTAAGAGCTAGATGTAGGCTTCTAAGAGTTGGAAGTAGTCTATAGACTATTCGTTCCGCACAAGCTATGTGTATCGCGGTTGGATAAGTATCGTTTGAAGATTGGCATAGGTTAACATGGTCATTAGGATGAACTGGATCTTTTGATCCCATAACTCCGCCTAGTATTTCTATTGCACGATTAGATATTACTTCGTTAACATTCATATTTGACTGTGTGCCAGATCCTGTTTGCCAAACAACTAAAGGAAAATGATCATCTAACTTGCCAGTAATAACTTCTTCGGAAGCTTTTATAATTGCTTCACCAATTCGTGAATCAATTTTTCCTAATTCCATATTAACACGTGCTGCTGCTTGTTTTATAATTCCAAGAGCACGTATGATAACAAGAGGTTGTCTCTCTCCTCCAATTTTAAAATTTTCCAGAGAACGCTGTGCTTGAGCTCCCCAGTAACGATCTTTTTTTACTTCAATGGTACCAAAACTATCTTTTTCATTACGGGTGTTAGACATTTTTTAGTTCTTTCGATTATCACAAAGATGTTACTATGAATACATGTAATTATAGATACTTTTTATTATTTCAAACAAATAATCACATATATGTTTATTTAATTGAAATTATTTGACCTATTAAAAATCAAGATCTTTATTAAATGTATTATATAATTATTTAAACTTAAAAATATTTAGTATGTTTTATTTTATGTTTTTTCCATCCTTTTTTGTCGCATTAGTACATCTATTGTCATATTATTCCCTGAGGTAACTGAAAACTCTCGCGAATATATTCGTTCTTTGTTTCGTGCTATAACAACGTAATCTCCTTCTGATAAAACCATAGAAGGAGAGGCGTTGACGCTTTCTCCAACTGTATCTCCGCTTGCTGTTAATATTGACCATGCGGTATCAGCAATAGCTTCTCCTCCTATTTCTGATACTAGTTTAAATGTTATTTTAGCGGCTCTATTTTGAATAGTAACATCAATAATTTGTCCAGCTTCTACTCTAACAATCGTGCTAACTATTGCATTATATTTTCCGTAATGAGAAGTTATTTGATAGTTGTTTGTACCTAATCGTACTAATGTTCCAGACCTTACTTTATCGGTAATCATCAATAGTTTATTATTAGAATTTGAATAAATGGAAAATGTTAGTTCATCATCTATAATTGGTGAACCAGGTTTGTATACGCTATATAAGCGTATTCCTCCTGCATTTAATATAAATACTTGTTTTTGTTGCTTCTCTTTTGGGTTAACTGTTATTCTTTTAATTAATCCAACGTGACCAAAAGAAGTGCTAATAAAATAATCTCCAGGGAAAAGATCAAATGATACTTTCCCTCCTGTTGCTTTTTTAATTACTGTTAAATTATTTTTTTTATTTGGTACGGCATCGAATATATACCAAGAAATTCCGCTATTTATCGGCGGACTATTACTAGTTAATTGTGCTTCACAAGTGATTTTTTGTGCATTTAATATTCTTTTCCCCTTTGTATTATTAGAAAATTGAGATTTTGTATGAGCGTTAGAATTTTCTGCTTTGGCATATGATAAATAGAAAAAGATCATACTACCAATGACGCTGATTATATAATAAAATAACTTAAATGATTGCATTTATTGTTTTAATTGGTTTCTAATTAGGCAATGGTTAAGAATAATTATTTTATAAGACTTTTGTCTTGTAGATAGCATATACATATAAGTACTTTTTAATCAACTAAGTTTTCCTAATTAAAACTACTGTTATTTTAAATTATTTTATTAATGATAATTTACAAATAAAAACAATACTTTTTAAAGTAAATACAAATATATTATTGTATTAAATTATATAAATAACAACTATTATATATATAATAATATATATTAAAAGTAAAAATATATTTTGTAAATTATTAATTATTATAAAATATACTTATATAACATTATAATTATATATTATATAATATAATTTTTTCTATTAATTAATTAAAGATAATAAAACTATCTATATAAATAATTTACTATAATAAATTATATTTTATATTGTATTGATATATAATTATTATTACTTATATTATTAAATATTTTTTTAGGTATTATTATGAATTTTAAAAAACATAAAAATAATATTATTCATCAATTATATATTGTTTAGAAAAACAACAATATTTCCATTTAGAAAAAGTGATATATTTTTATTGCTTTATAACATCACATTAGGATTTAAATTTGAATAATATATTATATTTTCGTTATTTTAGACTGTGGTGTTTGTTTTTTGATAATGTTATACAAGTTATCTAATTGTTTTGTATGTTATCCTTGGTAGTGTGATTGAGGTTTTTTTCGGGGAAAGAAGATGAATATATTTGATTCTCGCGCTATTTGCAGTGATTTTCCCATAAGCTCTTTCTTTGTTTTTGTGGTGCTTTACACTGTTGTATGTGCGTCTATCATAGGAACTTGGAAATACGGTATATACAAACGCCCAGCATTGGATATGATTGCTTCTATGATTTGCGGGTTACTTATGTCGCTTTTAATAATCTTATCCTTTATGGTTATGCACGATAAAAAGCTACCCTATTATGCAAACTTTACCTTCCAAAAAGAAGAAGATCGCAATGCTTAATTTTTTATAATATTAGAATAACAAAAGTATTGTTGTTCACATAAAACAACTAGTTATAAAATCTAACCTTTTTGATATAACTATAAATAAATAACACTAATAAACTTAGTTAATAATAAAATTAGTGATTTAATACATTATATTTAATATATTAACTAACCCTGTCTAACTTTAAAACGGGGGTTAAGTTTATTGATGATGTAAACCCTATTCTTACGGCGAACAACTTTATTATCACGATGACGCAACTTAAGACCTCGTAGGGAATTTCTTACCTTCACAGCAACACTCCAAATACAAAAAATACTCAAGGTAAATCTTATATATTTCTTTCGTTTTTAAGTCAATGCTTTCAATAAAAATATGTTATTTTTTGTTGTTATGGTGATAAAAAATTTGAGGTTATATCCTTTGGATAAATTTGTGTAACATGTCCCATTTTTCTTCCGGGAAGCGTTTTTAATTTTCCATAAATATGTACAAAACTAGAATCTAGATCAATCCATTGTTCGTATTTGTCAATATCAGGTCCTATTATGTTGTACATAATGCAATTTGAATGTCTATTGGTATTGCCGAGGGATAGATTAGTAATACTGCGAATATGTTGTTCAAATTGTGAGGTAGGACAAGCTGCTTCTGTCCAATGACCCGAATTATGGACTCTAGGTGCCATTTCATTAGCAATAATTTCTCCATCGGACGTTACAAAAAATTCTATACAAAGGATGCCAACATAATTTAGCTTAGTTAAAATTTTTTTCATTGCGCTATAAGCTAAATAAGATGTTCGTTTGCTAATATCAGCTGGTACTACGGATTTATGTAGTATCCCATTAATATGAGTATTTTGTATAGGATCGTAAAAGCATATAGATCCATTTAATGTTCGTGCTGCAATCATTGATATTTCACAATTAAATTTTACAAATCTTTCAAATATTAAAGGTACATTGCCAAAATATGCATATAGATTTTTAGTAGAATCTTTCTCGGTGTATAATTTTTGTCCTTTGCCATCGTATCCCATGCATCGAGTTTTCAATATGCCTTTCCCTTTAAATTTATTGATGGTTTTCTCAAGAGATTCCTGTGAATTAATTTCGTAAAAATCTACTGTGGTAAGTCCTGCTTCTTGAAAAAAAATCTTTTCATACAAACGATCTTGAGAAACTTCTATTGCTCTAGAAGAAGGATATATAGGGAGCGATGTAGAGAGATATGATATTGATTTTGCTGGAATGTTTTCAGATTCATATGTTGCATAATCGCAGATATTGGCAAATTCATTCAAGGCTTTTAAGTCATCATAATGTGCAACGATCTGCTGGTTGGAAACTTGATTTGCAGGGCAATCAGCATTGGGATCTAATATAATAACATGGAATCCCAAACGGGCGGCAGCCATTGAGAGCATTCGTGCTAATTGTCCTCCTCCAATAATGCCAATAGTTCTTATCTTCATTCTGAAACATCCTTAGGATATTCGGAGATTGATATCGTTTGTTGTGTGCGCCATTCATTTAAACGTTCGTTTAGATCTTCATCCTCAATAGCAAGAATTGATGTCGCTAATAAAGATGCATTTATTGCTCCAGCTTGCCCAATAGCCATGGTTCCTACAGGTATTCCTGCAGGCATTTGAACTATTGAAAGAAGGCTGTCTATACCTACAAGTGCTTTTGACATAATTGGAACTCCTAAAACTGGAATAGATGTCATGGATGCAATCATTCCAGGTAAGTGTGCCGCTCCACCAGCTCCGGCAATTACTAATTTGAATCCTTGGAGACGGGCATTTTTAGAAAATTCTATTAATCTGTCTGGAGTTCGATGTGCTGAAATAATTCGTGCTTCATAATCAATTCCTAACGTATCCAGCATATTGGCTGAATATTTCATGATTTTCCAATCAGATTGGCTTCCCATTATAATCGCAATAGGAGGAGCTATATTCATAAATTGTTCCTTTATACATGATGTTTCAGATAAGTATGGGATACGTTTCGTTAACAAATATCAGTCTATTATTATTTTTTTTAAATTCTATTTTTTTTTATTATATAAAATAATTTTTATCAAATTAATTTCTTTGTGCTTTTAAATAGATTGATGATTCAAATAATAATTAATGAGAATATTATGCCTTTATTTATATTATAAATATTTACATAACTCTCAAATTTATTACTGTGTAGATGTTATTACGCCAATTATTGTTTTTAACAATAATTTTATAGGTATGGCAGATTAGTCCAGCATTTTTTTATAACTTTTTTATAAGGTTAACTATGATTTCTTTAAGGATTGTATCCAGTTAAGTTTATTGATTATTGTTAGTTGCCGATTTCATATCTGATAGTGTTTTTCATGTAATATGAATATCAAAAAAATATATTGTTTTTATTAATTTAATATTAATCTATTGTTTGCGTAAAGAAGTTCTTTTATACTTGAGGTTTTATTAAGCGTTGACTATCTGTTAAGAAAGAATACGATAATCCCCTTAATGGTATAGATTACAGAGGATGCGATTGCATTTTGAATTATTTTTACTTAGATGATTACATAGAAAAGAGATCTAAAATATGTCACGTTCCGCCCTTCTTAATGTTATGGTAAGTGCTGCTTTAAAGTCAGGGAAGTCTCTATCACGTGATTTTGGAGAAGTTCAAAATTTGCAAGTTTCTCTTAAAGGATCTAGTGATTTCGTGATGAGATCTCATTCAAAATGTCAAGAAATTATTTATCAGGAGTTATCGTCTGCCCGCCCTAAGTATGGCTTTTATAGTAAGGGGAAGACATGTGATGGGCAGGATAGTATGACGCGATGGATTGTTGATCCGCTGAATGGTTATACAAATTTTTTGTATGCTATTCCACATTTTTGTATTTCCATAGCTTTGGAGCGTGATCAAGAAATAGTAGCTAGCGTTATTTTTAATCCTATTACAGATGAATTGTATACGGCTGAACGTGGTTCTGGATCTTTTTTGAATGATCGTCGTGTGCGAATTTCTTCGCGTCGTATTTTATCTAAATCTATTATTTGTTATGGTGTTTCGCATATTGATTATAGGCAAAACAGTCAGTTCCTTAATAAGTTAGGTCATATTATGAATGAGGCAGTAGGGGTTCGTAATTTGGGTTCAGAAGCTCTTGCCCTTGCATATATTGCTGCAGGTCGATTTGATGGTTTCTGTAGGCAAGGTCTTTCTAAATGGTGTGCTACCGCTTCTGGATTACTTCTTGTTCGAGAGGCAGGAGGGTTTTCAACCAATTTGCTGGGAGGGAAATTGGTTGATGAAAATAAAGGTATTCTAAGTGGGAACATGTATATTTATAAACAGCTTTTATCAATCATGAATCGCTAGTTGGCAGTGATTTTAATGCTATTATTTTTAAATTTTAATATTTGGACAATTACTTATATTGCTTCAAGAATAAGACATAGATTATAATTTTTCTTTTGCTTGATTATTTAGCATAAAGTATTCCTGTATTTTATTTTAAAAAATATTTTCTTTTAAGTATTTTTTTTCGTTTTATATTAATAAAATTATAAATTTATTTAAAAATAATTTATTAAATTATTATTTATACATAATATTAGATGGATTTTATATGTGTTTAATTTATATAATCTCGTTATTATGCTAAGTTGATTGTTGTATTTTATTATAATGATACAAATATTTCCTAAGGGAATCTATATGGTAAATATAAGTAAGCCTACGCTGAAGCCTAGGCGTCCTTTTTTTTCTTCGGGTCCATGTGCAAAGCGTCCTGGATGGTCGCTTGATTTTTTAAAAGGAGCCGTGCTCGGGCGTTCTCATCGTTGTGCCATTGGAAAAGAAAGAATCAATAAAGCGATAGAGTTGACACGTGAAGTTTTGGAGGTGCCAGAAAACTATCGTATTGCAATAGTGCCTGCCTCCGACACTGGTGCTGTTGAAATGGCATTATGGTCTTTGCTTGGTTGTCGTGGGGTTGATGTTCTCGCATGGGAAAGTTTTGGATTTGAATGGGTTTTTGATATTCGTCAGCTCCGTATTAAGGATGTTCGAGAATTTACGGCTCCTGACGGTTTATTGCCTGATTTTTCTAAAGTGGATTTTGATAGAGATGTGGTTTTTGTTTGGAATGGTACAACTTCAGGCGTTTGTGTGCCTAATTTGGAATTTATCCCTGAAAATCGAGAGGGGCTAGTTATTTGTGATGCAACTTCTGCGGTTTTTGCGCATCATATTGATTTTAGCAAACTAGATGTTTTAACTTTCTCTGCACAAAAAGTTTTAGGTGGAGAGACGGGTTTTGGGATTATTATTTTGTCTCCGCGCTCTATTGGGCGTCTTGAAAGTTATGTTCCTCCCTGGCCTTTGCCGAAAATTTTTCGTATGACTAAGGGTGGAAGGATTAAAGAAGATCTTTTTAGTGGAAAGACAATTAATACACCTTCCTTATTATGTATCGAAGATTATATCGATTCACTTCTTTGGTTAAAAAAAATAGGAGGTATTGCAGCATGTATTGAGCGTTGTAATTCAAATGCTAATGTTCTGTTTCGTTTTATTCAGGAAAATGATTGGATTGAAAATTTAGCTGTTGATTCAAGAGCTCGTTCTAATACTTCTGTTTGTATGAAGATTGTTGATCCTGATATTACGTCTTTGGATATTGATTCTCAGAGATCTTTTTGTAAGTCTATGATTTCTTTTTTAGAAAAAGAAGTAATTGCTTATGATATTGGGTCTTACCGTGAATCTTATTTGGGATTGCGTGTATGGTCTGGAATAACTATTGAAAAAGATGATTTATTGCTGTTATGTGATTGGCTAAGATGGGTTTTTTATTTTCAGAAAAGTTCTTTTTTGCGAGCTATACGTTGAATTTTTTATGATAAGATAGGATAAAGTTGTCATGATAAATTATATATTTTGCATATTCAATGAACTGTAGATTAGTTTCGCATAAATTTGTAGTATAAAATGCTTATTTATGAAAGATAGTTGGTAAAATTCATAAGAATTTGCTGGTAATTTTGTCGATAGTTAGATTAGATTATAACCTCGCAGTGCATTTTCTTCTTATATATTAAAATAGTAAGATAGTCATTGGGATAGAATGTTTAACTTGTAGAAAAAACATTATATGCATCGTACTATATAATTGGTTTTGATTATAAAATGATATTTATTAAAATTTAGGGGATATTTGTTTTTTTTAAGTATGGGTTGTTTGATTATTAATGATGTTGCGTACTCTTTTCTTGATAATATTTTAGGAAATTTATTTATTAATGTTATGATTAGTTTTTTCAAACATTTTTAGTTTAATGTTGATTGATTTTCTATAAATGTGATACCTTTATGGAGTTTTACTGTATGCGATGAAAATTTTTAGTTTTTAAAAGTTGAGGCACTAAATTGAATAGCCTAGATCTTGATAAGAATCCGAATGATACAAGGGTTGTTGTAGCTATGTCTGGAGGAGTTGATTCTTCTGTGGTTGCGGCACTTCTTAAGCGTGATGGATATGATGTAATTGGTGTTACGCTTCAGTTATACAATTCTAGTACATTGTCTAAAAGGAAGGGTTCCTGCTGTGCAGGACAAGATGTTTATGATGCTCGTCGTGTTTGTGGTTCTATAAATGTTCCTCATTATGTTTTTGATTACGAAGAGCGTTTTCGTAATGCTGTTATTGTTCCTTTTGCGAATTCATATGTTAATGGAGAAACTCCTTTGCCGTGTGTGAATTGTAACAAAACAGTTAAATTTTCGGATCTCCTCTCCGTAACTCGTCAATTAGGTGCGGATGTTTTGGCGACAGGTCATTATATACGATCTCGCTCTAATGTTGAGGATGGTGGGAAATGTCAACGTATGATGTATCGTCCAGTAGATTCAGAGCGGGATCAGAGTTATTTCTTGTTTGCTACTACGCAACAGCAGTTACATGATTTACGTTTTCCTCTTGGGGATATGAGAAAAGAAGATGTAAGAGATTTGGCGAGAGAAATTGGGTTAGAAATCGCAGATAAATCTGATAGTCAGGATATCTGTTTTATTCAAAATGGAAAATATTTTGATGTAGTAAAAAAAATGAATTCTGGTATTCCTTTAGAAGGCGATATCGTGCATTTAAATGGAAATGTTTTGGGAAAGCACAATGGTATTATAAATTATACTATAGGGCAAAGACGTGGTCTTGGTGTGTCTACTGGTGATCCTCTTTTTGTAATTAGTTTAGATAAATATAATTCTCGAGTAATTGTTGGGCCAAGAGAGGCGTTGGAAGTTCATCGCATTTATTTGCGCGAAATAAACTGGTTGGGGGATGGCACTTTTGAAGATGTAGTCACTGATGGTTTCAAGTGTTTTGTTAAAATTCGTTCTTCGCAGGATCCTGTTGCTGTTTTTGTAAAGAAAGATGATAATGGTGTATACGTAGATTTCGAAAAGCATGAGATTGGTGTTGCATCAGGTCAGGCATGCGTTTTTTACACTTCAGATACAAATGAAGCTCGTGTTTTAGGAGGCGGTATAATTAGTTGTTCTAAGCGTTCAGATGATGTAGAAAAATCTTTGATGTCTTTAAACAAAGATTTTCTTTGCAGAATATAGGGATGTTATAGCATTGCTAGTTGATGTATAATTATGTTTTACATAATATTGATAGTTTTATTATATTGATCACAACTTTTTTTCTTGATAGACTGGCAATAAATGGAGATGATATTGGCGGAGTAGCTCAGTTGGTTAGAGCAGAGGAATCATAATCCTTGTGTCGGGGGTTCAAGTCCCTTCTTCGCCACCATTGTATTTTAATAGAAATTGGAGTTTGTTTGATAATTAGTATGTGATTAACTTTTTGGTTTCTATAATTGGAATTTTTCGTTGATGCCACTAGGGTGTGATTTATATTTTATATTTTATGGCTTTATATTTGTTGAAGATGAGTTGAGATAAGGGAAATTGGTTCGATGGCGGTAAAACAGTTTATTCGTGACAAAGAGAGTCT